>NZ_JAPCZO010000014.1:0-240484 GCF_025941625.1 Rhizobium acaciae | reverse complement strand
TGCGACGGAGTTCCGCCGGAATGCCGAACGCTTCGATATGCGCGAGCAGCAGCGCCGCGCCCATATGTCATTGTCGATCCCAGCGCTCTCCAGAAAGGCGATGGCACGTCTCGTGGAGATCGAGGCAGTGCGAGAAAGGGGTGGTGACGATGCCTACAAGGCCGCCTTTGCGCTTGCCACCGAAGACCGCTCGATCGTCCAGGAGGTCAAGGCGGTCAGCGAGGCGCTGACCGCCCGCTTCGGCTGGAGCGCTTTTACGTCGAAGGCCGATGCGGTTGCCGAACGCAACATGATCGAGCGTATGCCGGAAGAGCTCACAAGTATCAGACGCGAGAAGTTGACCCGGTTGTTTGAAGCCGTGAAGCGTTTTGCCGAGGAGCAGCATCTCGCCGAGCGGCGGGATCGCTCGAAGATCGTCGCTGGCGCCAGCGTTGAGCGGAAGAATGAGCATGTCGCCGTATTGCCCATGCTCGCTGCCGTCACCGAGTTCAAGACGCCGGTCGACGAGGAGGCGCGATCCCGAGTTCTTTCCGCGCCCCTTTATCGTCAGCAGCGAGCAGTGCTGGCCGAGGCGGCACGAGCGATCTGGCGCGATCCGGCCGGCGCCGTCGGCAAGATCGAAGAGCTGCTCCAGAAAGGTTTTGCTGCCGAGCGCATCGCCGCGGCTGTGACCAACGATCCGGCCGCCTATGGTGCGCTCCGCGGCTCCAATCGCCTCATGGACCGGATGCTGGCTTCTGGCCGGGAGCGGAAGGCGGCGGTGCAGGCCATGCCTGAAGTCGCCGCCCGCCTGCGTGCGCTCGGCGGAGCCTATGCCAGCGCCCTTGATTCCGAGCGCCAGGCTATTGCCGAAGAGCGACGGCGCATGGCAGTCGCCATTCCCGGCTTGTCGAAGGTGGCGGAAGAAGTGCTCATGCGTCTGACCGTTGAAGTGAAGAACAACGGCCACACGCTGAGCACATCAGCCGCTTCTCTTGATCCCAGCATTCGCCGGGAATTCGACGCCGTCAGCCGGGCGCTCGACGAGCGCTTCGGCCGCAATGCCATCGTCCGAGGAGAGAAGGATCTCATCAACCACATTCCGCCAGCGCAGCGCCGCGCCTTTGAGGCGATGCTGAAATTCCTCCAGCAGACCGTCCGCAAGGAGAGCAGCGAAAAGATCCTTTCGGAACGGCGCCAGCGCACCGTCAACCGCGGCCGCGATCTTTGAAAGTCCATCGAAGAAGTGAAGGGTCGGCCGGGCCGAGGAGCCGAAAGGAGGTGCCGTCGAGCAGATCTACCGTGCGCGTGAAATAAGTGCGCTATCGCGGGCTTCTGCCCTGTAACAGCGGCTCGCTCAGCATGTTGACGTCAACGTTTGGGTAAACCCGCTCTTCCAACAATTGAAGGGATCCAACCCGGACTCCTACAGGCAAAAACCCTGCGTTAAAGTCGACTGCCGGTAGCCATTCTACTGCAGAAAACCTGAACAATGTCATGTGAGCAATTTGCGGCGGAGTTGGGCGCCAGTGTTCGAAGCAGATAGCATCTGAAATGGCCGAACGAAGCTCGCGCAATTCTACCGGCTCCTGGGCCCTTACGAAGATAGCGGCTTCTGAGGCGGCGACTTCATCGAAATGGAGCTCAATCGGCGGGGTCTCTTCGACCAGTTTCTCCACGATCGCTTTCCATCGTTCCCCTTTCCGCTTCCAGACCTCGTGGTTTGGAATCCTCAACTGCGTCGCCGCGTTGAGCAGAGTTGCGACCGTCATGTGCAGGCTTGTGGCCGGGACGCGCAGAAGCGGCGCAGTGCTATTTCGCTCGATGCTCTCCTGCAAATCGCAGAGCTTTGATAGCGCCTCGCGATCGGGAAAAAACTGCAGATGAAACGCGCAGCACCGCTTAAACCACAGTGGGTCGACCTTCGTTCGGATCACAGCGCAGGCCCTTCTACCTAATACTGCATGCCATACTACGCAGACACTTCGGGATCTTGCAGCCACGCTGGAATGTCACGCTTCGCATGCAGAATACGCCATACGTCGACGTAATCGGCTTGCTCAAGATAGAAGACGATATAAGGGAAATCCTTCAGCGACATGCTGCGCAGATCGGGCAAACCGAGTTCATATGCGCAGCGCAACGAACCCGATGCATGATGCTTTGCGATCAAACCAAATGTCGACTCCAGCGCATCGATGAAGCTAATCGCGACTTGAGCGCCGGCCTCGCGAGCATAATAGTCCACGGCATTCTCGACATCCCTGCGAGCCGACTCGCGAGGAACGATAGACTTTGTGTTCACTTGGAGCTTTGCCGCGAGGCACGGGCTCGCAGGCTATCGAAATAGGCGGCATCAACCGGCTCGGTCGCCTCGGATGAAGCACCCTCAAGCAGGAGACTACGCAAGTGCTGCCGATCTTTGTCGTGACGGATCAACTCGCGGACGTATTCGCTGCTGGTACCATAGCCTCGCCCGGCGACCTGCTGGTCGACGAACTGCTTCAGGTTATCCGGCAGCGAAATATTCATAGTGCTCATTGGCCTAAAATAGCCAGCATGGCAAAATTTGGCAAGGCGAGAAATCCAGGTGGAGGTTACCGCTCGAGGCAGGCGCTACTCTCGCGAAGCTAAACGCGCACGTTCAGATACCTCCAGCGTCATTGCGAAGCCTGCCTTTGCTTTTGGAAATCCACAATCTCTTCCGTCCCCAGATGTTTGAAAACGCCTACCCAAAAGGTGAAATCACCTGAGCGACCATCGTAGCGCGCACATAGTGCGCACCAGGCGGCCGCTGTTTTCGCATCTTGTCCGTAAAGCGATCGGGCAGCAGCACTTATGTCGCCAACATTTGCATCACTCCAAAAATCCGGTGTCGCCGCAGCGCTGCCGGTTGAGAACCTTTTGAACATTTCGCGCATTAAAAGCCCCGTAACCGTCCGGAAACAGGCCATCGAATTATGCCGGACGTCGATCCCACCGAGTGGGCCACGATCACGTGCCGTCCCTGGCAATATGCGCTTTGGCGCCAGATTCTTCGCGCTCTCAACATTATGTTGTAACAAAAAAGAAAGGCAAGCTATAAAAATACCCGTAGTGATAGCGCTTTTACGATTCTATTGCGGACAGTTTTCGAGCCCGGGCATGAGGTTTCATCAACATGAGGCAGTTTTCTGAAAGTTTTGTGGTATCAAAAGCAGTCGCTGTAAGGTCAGCAACTGGTGGGGCGAGACGATGAGCGAACTTCTGGCGATCGTATCCCAAGACGCTGACTATTATTTGATGCTGTCATACATTTTGAAGGGAGCCGGATACAGGACGATGCTCGTCGATATTCCGAGCGAGGCGGTAGCTACTGCCGTGGACCGTGACGCTGCAGCTATCATCGTCGACTGCCAGCCGGGTTCACAAATTCTGGCTGATATCGCGTCGGGTCTGAAGGAAAGGGGACTTGCCAGCGACGTCACGCTCATAGCACTCGTTGCCGAAAAGGCCGCCTATCTCGACATCCTGAAAGCCAACGTAGATGAGAGCTTTACAAGGCCAATGCCGCCGGAACGGCTGCTATCTTACCTCCACGGTACAATAGGCAATTCCTCGGAAGCGACTAGCCGCCTTGCTCCAATATTTGAGGATGTGAAGCTCGACGTCAGCAGCCGGCGTGTTCTGGTGCGAGGCACGCCGGTCAATCTGAGCCCGATCGAGTTCCGTCTATTGAGTGCCCTTGTGGGTGACGCGGGGCGCGTTCTCAGCCGTGCGGAACTGATAGCTATTGCATGGCCACCGACGGTATTCGTCGAGCCGCGAACAGTCGATGTTCATATCGGCCGCCTCCGGCGTGCATTGAAGCGGGTCCTTGGCCGCGATGTGATCCGCACCGTACCGAAGGAAGGATACGCTTTCGAGATCTCCCAAAGCATGTGAACTTCGCCACGTTCACATCTTCACTGAAACGTCCCGAAAATTTGCTGTCGCCTTCGTTGCATAAACGACGATCACGCGCATAGCGTGAACTCCGTTGAACATTTGGGAGCACAACATGCAAGAGGCAGTTTCGGGCGCCGGATCGGCGAAAACATTCCACAAAAACACCGCGGGCCTGATCAGCCACGCGAGTCCCCACTTTGCCGCCGCCCATCTCGACGGTTTGATGGCCCTCTATGTCCATCCGTCTGACGGTCGAGCGGTGGAGCTGCCGGTTTCGGAGCGCCTATCGGAGCGCGTCGTCGACTTCGTCCGCTGCTCGTATCTCGGCCTCGACAATCACCCATCAATTATCGAAGGCGCAATCGAAACCGTTCGCCGCTACGGAACACTGCACTGGTCCTGCGCCCGGACGCGGCTCAATTTTGCAGTCCTCGGAGACCTCGAGGATGCTCTTTCTGATCTCTTCGGCGCGAGGGTGATCACCTACACAACAGTGCTTGCCGCCAACTTAAGCGCGCTTCCGCTGATTGCGTCCGGCGTTCTGACGGGCGGCAAAAAACCAGTCATGGTATTCGATCGTCTCGCGCATGCAACGCTCGCCTTCAATAAGCCCATCGTTGCCGAAGAATGTGAGGTCCGAACCATAGGCCACAACGATCTTCAGGCGCTCGAAGAAATTTGCCGCCAGAACGAGACGGTCGCCTATGTTTGCGACGGTGTGTATTCCATGGGCGGCTGTGCCCCGATCAAGGAGTTGCGCGAGCTTCAGGAGCGATACGGCCTCTTCCTTTACATCGATGATGCTCACGGCATATCGATCTTCGGGGAAAGAGGCGAGGGATTTGCGCGTTCACAAATGCCAGAAGGTCTCGGTGAACGGACGATCATCGCAGCCTCGCTCGGGAAGGGCTTCGGAGCGTCTGGCGGCATGCTGATGCTCGCAACTGCGTTCCAGGAAGAGATCTTCCGGCGCTTTGCTCTCGCGCACGCCTTCTCGGCCTCCATCAATGTTGCCGCGATCGGTGCAGCCCTCGCCTCTCAGTCGCTCCATCGCACACCGGAACTCGGCGTGCGGCAAAGGGCACTTGCAGAACACATATCTCTTTTCGACGAACTGGTGCCGACCGCACAGGCAGGATCCCGACTCCCGATCAGAACTGTCATGGTCGGTGACGAGCTTGCGGCAATCGGCGCTGCCAGACTGGTGCTTGATTCCGGTTACTATACGTCGGCCATCTTTTTCCCGACAGTCGCCAAAGGAAGGGCAGGGTTGCGGATATGCCCGACTGCCGGCCACACGGCTTTCGAAGTGCGCGAAGTCGCCGCTGCCATCAACCGTGCTCTCAAGGGATAATTTCCGTCTCCGCACCTCCGGCCGGCAGCGCCGCCCGGAGGTGGATCGTCATCGGATCCAGGCATTCCAACGCTCGAGCATCATCGCGGCGTTGTCGTTGATCCATTTGGCGTCCGGGATGACGATGTAATCCCGGATGTCATCGTCGCTCGGCAGTGCCGCGCGTGCAGCCCGCGACATTAAATCGATCGCCTGGCGGCTTGGCGGCGTGCAAAGCAGTTCGTCGCACACCCCGGCCTGCGCTTCCGGATGATCAAGCCAGTAGCCGATCAACTTCAACGCATTTGCGCGGTTCGGCGCATCCTTGATGATCGTCAAGCGATCGCCGACGAGGAAGGAGGCCTGCTTGGACCAGGCGATCTGGCGTCCTTCCGCCTTCAGTGTATTTGCGCGCGTCAGCCAGATCTGCCCGATGCTGTAGTCGCCGTTGCGAAACCCCTGAACGCTCTGATCACCGGTCTTCCACCAGAGCGATATCGCCGGGCGAATCTCGTCGAGCTTGTTGAGGGCACGATCGACGTCGAGCGGAAAGAGTTTATCGCGCGGAACACCATCGGCGAGGAGCGCGGCAGCTATGACCCGCCACGGATCGTCGAAATTTGGAAACGAGCGACCACCGGGAAATTTTGTCTGGTTCCACATATCGGCCCAGCTCAACGGATTCCCATCCTTGAAGGCAGTCGGGTCGTAGGCCATCAGCGTTGCGGTCGAAAAAAGCCTTGCCCCGGCACTGACGCAGGCATCCTCGACCAGGTCTGGCCGGCCCCGGAAAGACTTGCAGAACTCGGTGAGATCTTCAGATGTCAGCCGATGCGCTTCAGCGCTCGCCTGGATCTCGCCGTCCGGGTAAAGGTCCCAGGTCACGTTGCCGGTCTTGACCATGGCTGCAGCTTTCGCCCGCATCTCGGCATTCGTTGCCGCGACCGATACAACCTTGATGCCGGTCCTTTCGGTGAACGGCTCGAACCAGAACTTTCGAAGCGCGGCGTCGTAGGCGCCACCGGTGGTCGCAATGATCACCTGCTCTTCGGCTTGCGCCGCACCCGCGCCAGCAAGCATGAGGCAAGCCGCAAACAGCAAAGGCTTGATCTTTTGTCGCTTTTTCATCGGTTGTTCCTCTGTCCGATTGATATGATCACGTTAATCCTCCCCGCGGCCGGTAAGGAGATGAATGGTCCCCATGAGCAGCAGCGATACCGCGACGAGCAGCGTCGAAACCGCCGCTATGACAGGGGTGAGATTGAAATCAATGTCCTCGAACATCTTGCGGCTGATCGTTTTTCCGCCGGTATCGGAAATGAAGAAGGCGACTGTTGCCTCATCGAACGACGCCAGAAACGCAAAGACCGAAGCCGCAGCCA
Source organism: Rhizobium acaciae (assembly GCF_025941625.1). Classification (NCBI taxonomy): domain Bacteria; kingdom Pseudomonadati; phylum Pseudomonadota; class Alphaproteobacteria; order Hyphomicrobiales; family Rhizobiaceae; genus Rhizobium; species Rhizobium acaciae. The sequence goes on along the minus strand of NZ_JAPCZO010000014.1, from coordinate 233,863 downwards.
CCGCCGGCGCGATGTTCGGAAGCACAATGCCGAAAAAGGCGCGGCTCCGGCTTGCCCCGCAATTCAGTGCGGCAAGCTCGAGTGACGTGTCGAAGCGCTCGAGTGCTGCCGACACGGTGATAATCACGTAGGGAACAGCAAGTACGGTGTGCGCGATCAGGAAACCGGAGAAATTGCCGGTCAGGCTGAGCGGGGAAAAAACCAGATAAAGGGCAACGCCAAAGACAACATGGGGAACGATCATTGGCCCCAGCGACAATGCGTGCAGAAGGATCTTTCCCGGCAGATTGCCGCGAACGAGCCCGATGGCGGCCAATGTCCCGATAACCGTCGAAGCAACCGTCGTCGCCAGCGCAATCTGCAGACTGAAGATCGTTGCTGCGCGCCAGTCCGGATCAGATAGAAAGTCGATATACCAGCGCAGCGTCAGGCCCTTCGGCGGGAACTCGATATAGCTGCTGTCGTTCAGCGAAATCGGGATGACGAGCAACGTCGGCAGAACCAGGAAGAACAGGATTGCTCCGATCAGGAAACCCCCAAGGAGCCGCAATGCCGCTTTGCCGTAAGGCCGATGGGTGCTGTTGACGGGAGAGGGGGCGAATGAGGCGGTGACTGCGGGCTCAATTGACACTGTTCATTCCTTTGCTAACGGAAAGCGCCTTGCGGAACACAAGGACAAAGATCAGCGTCGTGGTCAGAAGGACGGTCGCGAGCGCTGCGGCAAATGGCCAGTCAAGCAGAACGGTGGTTTGCTGGCCGATCAGTGTTGCCATCATCAATGCTCCAGGCCCGCCGACGAGTGCCGGCGTGATATAAAAACCGATCGCCAGAATGAAGCACATGACGCATCCGGCAAAGATTCCAGGCAAGCTGAGCGGCAAGGTCACGCGCAGAAACGCGTCAATCGGGCCGGCGCCGAGATTGCGGGCGGCTTGGGCGTACTCGGCAGGAATAGTGCGAAGAACGTTGTAGACCGGCAGGATCATGAAGGGCATGAGAACATGCGTCATCGCAAGGATCACCGCGCCTTCGGTGTAGATAAGTTTCAATGGAGTGCCAATGAGGCCGCTCTCGATCAGCAGGCCGTTAACAATGCCGTTTCGCTGCAGCAGCACGATCCAGGCATAGGATCGCACCAGCACTGAGGTCCATAGTGGCACGAACACCGCGGCCGATGCGATCATCGCCATCCTGCCTTTGGCACGCGCCATGAGAATGGCAACCGGGTATCCGAGCAGCAGGCTCGCCACTGTTACGATTGCACCCGTTTGCAACGTGCGAAGCAGGACTTCCATGTAGAGTGGCTCTGTGACGATCCGCTCGTAATGCTCCAGCGTGAATCCAGGCGCCATTAGGCTCAGAGAGACGAGCCGCCCAATCGGATAGATGAAGCCTCCGGCCAGCAAGAGCATCAACGGCGCAATGAGCAGGAACGTCAGCGCGTGCGAATACTGGCGCGCCGAGCCTGAGAAAATCCAGCTTGCAGGGTGGGTTGGTGCAAGGGGCAAATTATCGACTGTCATGGTCATTTCATGCCTCCGCAACCGCAAAGAGCCGTAGGCCGTCGCGTTCGGCGATGACATCCACGAGTGCTCCCATTGCAAAGGGAACCCGCTTTCCATCGGCAGGGATCTGGACCTGAATGATCTCTCCGCTTCCGAAATCGGAGCGAACGAGATGAAGGTCGAAGGAGCCTGCAAAGACCGACGTTTCGATCCGGCCGGGGAGGGCGTTCTGTCCCCCTGCGCCACGCGCTGCAAGGCCAAGGCGCTCAGGCCGTAGCGCGAGCCGAACGCGATCACCTATCTTTGCCGAACCCTCGAAACCATGGGCAGCACCGGGCGTATCAATGACCACGTCGTCACCCAGTCTGATCGTCTGGCGGCCAGCGGTCTCGCCCAGGAATTCTCCAGTCAGGAAGTTCATCTTGCCGATGAAATCGGCCACAAAGGCACTCTGCGGATTACAGTAAAGGTCCGCCGGGGTTCCGAGCTGCGCGAGTTGCCCCTTTGCCATAACGGCGATCCGGTCGGACATCGTCAACGCCTCCTCCTGATCGTGCGTCACGTAGATGACCGTTGCACCGAGGCGCCGCTGAAGCTGCTTGATCTCGATCTGCATGGATTCGCGCAGCTTCTTGTCCAGCGCCCCGAGTGGCTCGTCCATCAAGAGAACAGGCGGTTCGAACACGATTGCTCGCGCGACCGCCACCCGCTGCTGCTGGCCGCCGGAAAGTTCGTGGGGATAGCGCTTGGCATAGTCCGGGAGTTGGACGAGGTCGAGCGCCCGGCCAACCCGTTCTGCTCTGAGGTCCTTGCGGATGCCGCGCATCTTCAGGGGAAAGGCAATGTTTTCGGCGACGGTCAAATGCGGGAACAAGGCATACCGCTGGAAGACCATCCCAATATTGCGGCGATTGGGCGATACAGCGGTGACATCGCGCCCGTCGATGATGATGCGTCCGGCAGACGGGCTTTCGAAACCGGCGATCATTGTCAGAAGCGTCGTCTTGCCCGATCCGGAGGGACCGAGGATCGACAGGAATTCGCCTGCCGGAACATCCAGGGTCACTGCGCCAACGGCAGTCTGGCTGCCGTAGACCTTGCCTATGCGATCGATGAAAACAGGCGCACCAATCAAAATGATATCTCCTCATTTGCGTGTTTTGCCACGCATTGAAACCTCCCGGCTCCGCCCGCGCGGCGCCAGGTGCTGTGAGTGTCATGCCGGCAAGACCGGCAGCTGTTCGGGCATGGCCGTTCGGGGCCAAGGCGTTGCTAATATTCACGATACCGTTATGATGTCACATTACGTCATCGGTTTTCGTGTAATTCACTTTTGTTGCAACAAAAATGTGAAGATGTCAACGCGTGAGGGTCAATTTTGAACGAAAATACAACTGGAGAAGAATCATCGGTGTCGGATTTGCAGTCTGGGCGCCTCAGCGACTTCGCCTATTCATCTATCAAGGAGCAACTCACGCGGGGTGCTTACAAGCCCGGTCACAAGCTACCGATCCGTTCGGTTGCCGAAATGCTGAACGTTGGTGCCACGCCGGCGCGCGAGGCGATCAACCGACTGGTTTTTGAGGGTGCGCTCGTCATGGTGGGTCCTAAAACCGTCATCGTTCCGCATCTCGATCTTGCGGCACTCTACGAAGTCACGCAGATGCGGCTTGCGCTCGAAGGGTTGGCGACGGAAAAGGGCGCGCTTCGCGCGACCAATGATGTAGTGGACAAGCTCTTGGCACTGCAGGATAAAATTACACTGTCGCTCGACGAAAAGCGCTACGGTGATGCTCTGCACGATAATAAGGAATTCCACTTTACGATCTATCGGTTGTGCGAGATGCCGCACCTCCTTTCGACCATTGAGGCTCTGTGGTTAAGAGTCGGTGCTGCGTTCCACGACCTCTATCCAGAATTTGCGGAAGCAAAATACGGTGTCCACAACCACCTGGCCGCGATAGAGGGGCTGGTGGATAAAGATCCCTCGGCGGTCCGAGCTGCAATGGAAAACGATATTCGAGACGGCTATCGGCGCCTTAAGAAAGCAGCGCAGGAGCGGCTCAAGCGGCAATAACATCGCGACCGGATTTTTTTGTTGCAACTTCTTCGGGTTCATGATTTTTGTTATTACAAAATTATGAAGGGTTGCGCCGCGACCCGCGTTGGCCGGAGAAGATTGAAATGTTTCACCCCGATATCTTGCGCAATGGCCGGGGATTTCCCCGGTCGCGGTCCGAACATTTTTTCAAAAAGGGCCGCCGCGTCTTTCCGACCGGGATCACGCGGGTCACGGTGGATCACGAGCCCAGCCCGCTTTACATTTCGCGCGGGGAGGGAGCCTACCTCATCGATGTCGATGGCAATCGCCTCCTCGACCTGAATAATAATTTCACGACGCTGATACACGGCCACGGCTTCCTTCCTGTTGCCGATGCAGTTGCAGATCTGCTTCATCGTGGCACGTGTTTTTCCAATCCGACCGAGCACGAGATCACGCTGGCAGAGCTATTGATCGAGCGCATTCCGGCGATTGAACATATTCGTTTCGTCAACAGCGGGACCGAGGCGGTAATGTTTGCGATCAAGGCCGCCCGCGCCTTCACCTGCCGGCCGGGCATCGCGCGGATAGAAGGCGCCTATCACGGCGCCTATGACTGGGCGGAAACGGGGCAGGCAGCGTCGCCGGCAATATGGAACGACCCACTGCTGTCGCCGGCTGTGCCAGCCTATCGCGGCATGCCGTCTTCGGTGGGTGAAGAGGTGACCGTTATCCGCTTCAACGACATCGCGGATCTGGAGCGCCGGATTGCTTCTGCTGCCCCTTCACTGGCCTGTATCCTGATCGATCCCATGCCGAGCCGCGCCGGGCTTATAGCTCCCGAACCGAGCTTTTTTGCCGCTGTCGAGGCGATCGCGAAGCAATACGGGATTCTTATCGTTGCCGATGAAGTCCTCAATCTGCGGCAGTCATATATGGGGGCTTCGGCCCGCTATGGTCTCCACCCCGACCTGGTCGCCGCCGGTAAGATCATAGGCGGAGGTTTTCCCGTCGGGGCGATCGGCGGTCGCAGGGAGGTAATGCGGGTCTTCGCAAGCGACAGTGGCAAGCCGCTGCTGCCGCAAGGCGGCACGTTTTCGGCAAATCCCGTATCGATGGTCGCAGGCCGGGTCGCTATGGAAGCGATGACGGATGGCGCTTTCGCTTCACTCGAGAGCCTTGGCGACCGCATCCGGGCTGGGCTTCGAAAGGAAATCGAGCGCCACGGCGCAGCCTTCAGCGTAACGGGGGCGGCATCCTTATTTCGCATCCATCCGAAAGGAAAGCAGCCAACGGACTTCCGCGAAGCGTATCTCGCGCCGGAAGAGGCCGAGTTGATGGTGCGTCTCTCCAGACATTTCCTCAATTGCGGCATCTTGCTTCCCAATGGTGCTGCGGCTTGCCTATCGACGGCAATGACGATTGCGGACGGTGACGCCGTCATCTCAGCCTTCGCAGACTTCCTTTCAATCCTTGAAGCAACTCCAACTGAAGCAGGCATGTGACCATGGCAACTGATCACCTAACCGTCGCCGATCGGATCGCTCTTTCCCTCAAGAGGCACGACGTCACCCATATCTTTGCTCAGAGCCTGCCTTCGGCGGTTATCCTCGCGGCCGAAGCAATCGGCATCCGTCAAGTCGCCTACCGTCAGGAAAACATGGGAGGGACCATGGCTGATGGCTATGCTCGCCTATCCGGCAAGGTCGGGGTGGTCGCAGCACAGAACGGACCAGCCGCAACGCTTCTCGTTCCGCCCCTGGCCGAGGCCCTGAAGGCGAGCGTTCCGCTCGTTGCTCTCGTCCAGGATGTCGAACGAGATCACGCTGACCGTAATGCATTCCAGGAGCTCGATCATCTTGCATTGTTTCAATCCTGCACGAAGTGGGTGCGCAAGGTGCTTGTTGCGGAACGCATCGACGATTATGTCGACGCCGCCTTCACGGCAGCCGCCTCGGGCCGGCCGGGACCGGTAGCTCTCCTCCTCCCCGCCGACCTCTTGCGGGAGAAGATAGCCCCTTCGCCCTATCGTCGTGAGGCTGTCCTAGGCCACTGGCCGCTCGATCGGTTGCGTCCTCGCGATAGCGACATCGAGCGCGCGGCTTCGATGATCGCCGCAGCCCACGCACCCATTGTCATCGCCGGAGGAGGCGTCCACGCAAGCCATGCCGCCGGTGAGCTTTCGGCGCTACAGGGGGAAGCCTCGCTTGCAGTGTTGACGACCAATATGGGAAAAGGCGCGGTCGACGAATACCACCCGCTGTCAGCTGGCGTTCTCGGTGCTCTCGTTGGGCCGCGATCGCTTGGACGGCATACGCGTGCCCTCGTCGAAGAAGCCGATCTCGTCATTTTGGTCGGGACGCGAACCAATCAGAATGGCACTGACAGCTGGCGCCAAATTCCCCGGTCCGCGTCAGTCATCCACATCGATGTCGATCCCACCGAAATCGGGCGCACTTACGAGGCGGTCAGGTTGGCAGGCGATGCGGCTGAAACCATTAGCGCGTTGCGTAGCGCGCTGGCCCGAGGCGATCTCTCGTACCGCGCATCGCAGCGCGATAGGTTGACGGCCCGGATCGCTGGATTCTGGCGCTCGTTTGACATTGAGCGACAATCTGTTGCTCGTTCGGAGAAAAGTCCGATCCGTCCGGAGCGGGTTATGTCCGACCTGCAGCAAGTGTTGACGGCAGATACGACCGTTGTTTCCGATGCGAGCTATTCCTCGATGTGGATAGCCGGCCAGTTGCGGGCCCTTTCCCCCGGTATGCGCTTTCTGTCGCCGCGGGGCCTAGCTGGACTCGGGTGGGGCTTGCCACTTGCGCTCGGCGCAAAAGCGGCAAAGCCGGACAAACCAGTCGTTGCCATCGTAGGGGATGGCGGCTTCGGACATAGCTGGGCGGAGTTGGAAACCATGGTGCGGAGCAAGCTTCCCATACTCATCATCGTTTTGAACAATGGTATCCTCGGCTTCCAACGTGATGCTGAAACTGTCAAGTTCGGCAGTTTCACGACTGCCTGCAGCTTCGCCGACGTCGATCATCGGCGGATTGCCGAAGCTTGCGGCTGCCCGGCAGTCCGCATCTCCGATCCCGCGGATCTTCCTCGATACCTCGAGCGCGGCCTGCGTGAAGAAGGTCCCTTGTTGATCGAGGTAATAACAGAAGCGGCCGCCCATCCGCCTCTTTCGCTGTTTGCTGCAATGGATCAAGCGGCATGAATCCTGGTTGCATCCCACGTGTTGCAGTCGTCAGCGGTGGCACGACCGGGATCGGTCTTGCCACCGCGTTTCGCCTGCTGAAGGCGGGTCATCGGGTTGCCGTCTTCAGCCATGGTGAGGCAAGCGTCACGGCCGCGGGCGCCGCGCTTGCCGAGGCTTTTGGAACAGAGCGCTCGCTTGCGAGAAAGGTTGATCTCCGCGAACCGGCGGCAGTCGATTCCTTTTTCGGCGAAGTCGCCCGTGTCTTGGGCGCACCTGGGATCCTCGTCTGCAACGCGGGGATCTCGCCGAAAGGTCCCGATGGCCCTCTTCACGTCGCCGACCTTACCCTTGAAGAGTGGAACGAGGTGCTCGCCGTCAACCTGACAGGGACGATGTTGTGCTGCCGGGCCGTTCTGCCTGCCATGAAGGAAAGCGGCTATGGACGCGTCATATTCGTTGGGTCTCTTGCCGGTCGGACGAGACCGCGGATCGCCGGCGCGAGCTATGCGACGTCCAAAGCCGCACTGTCGGGATTATCCCGTGTGATGGTCTCTCAATATGGTCCCTATGGCATAACATCGAATGTCGTGGCGCCAGGTCGCATCCTGACGCCACTGATAGGCTCCCCGCAAAGCAAGACCAACATCGACGCGCTCGCTCGTATTCCGGGCGGTCGGCTCGGTGCTCCGGACGATGTCGCTGCCGTGATCGCGTTCTTGGCATCAGAGGATGCCGGGTTCGTCAATGGAGCCATCATAGATGTCAACGGCGGCGAGTTCACACCGAGTTGAGGCTTGCCGCCTCATCAAGCGACAAAGGGGCGGTCGACATGCCTCCGATCATTCTCATTTGCTCGCAGGACGCGGAGCTTTATCTACTCCTCGCGCACATTCTGCGTAGTGAAGGTTTTGAAGCTCGTCTTGCAGCAAGTGACGACGATGTGGCAGACGCCTGCGCATCAGCAGAGCTGTCTGCCGTGGTCTTGGATTGTGCAGGCTGGCCGAGTGATGTCGCGCCTCTATGCGCGCTCCTGAAGGGCTCAGGGCTTCCCGTGGGTGCACTCATCGGCGGCGATATGCGTGCAGAGCACTTGAAGTTAATCAAGGCGGGCCTCGACGAAGGCATCACGCGTCCTTTGTCGCCTTCAAAGCTTCTGGCCTTTCTCCATGGTATAAGCCCGCGGTCGGAGGTTTCGACTTTGAACTTTCCTGCCCCCACCGAGATTGTCTTCGGGCCGCACACCGTCGTGGTTTCAGGCAAGAGAATAGCGCTTGCGCCTATGGAGATGAGAATCTTCAGATTTCTATTGGAAAGGCAGGGGCAGATCAGTACCCGCGAGCAACTCATTGAGGCCGTTTGGCCCTATCCCCACGCTGTAGAAAGCCGGACGGTTGACGTGCATATCGGGCGGCTGCGCAAAGCGTTTGCAGGACTCCGCAACCTGAGGATTCGCACAGTGTACGGAGCAGGTTACGCTCTCGAATACCATGATCATTGCTGTCCGCATATCCTAGCCTCTAACGGGTTCACGGCGACGTAGGCGCCCGGATCTCCCCGGGCTAAACAGGCGCTCTCCTAAACGGGTCAGCTATAAAGGAAGTGCCGCCGGTGGCGTCCATATGGATGATCGGCATCAATCTCCATACTTGGCAGGTTGTCGTGCAGGAAAAAGCCGATGACAACCGAACGAGCTACACCACCTCTCGGGACATCATCGGCCGTGATGCTTGAGAAGTGGTGGCTCTGACGTGTAGTTCACGTTACCGCCTCGGGGCTGCAAACTCAGGAAAGCTACGAAACAGACGTAGGCTTATCTGTGTTCGGAGATGATTGAATTGAGGCCCTTGTGAATTCATCTGTGGGATCGAAATGCGGCTCGATAGCTCCGGGTCTTCAAATCATGCCCGGACGAGGTTAGATCAGCCTCTGTAAACCTTCGAACCGTGACTGCCATGATGCGCTTTCGCGGAAGCCAGGATATCAGCAAAGAGTTGCACCGACCTTGGAAAGCTTCGAAACCTGCCGGTGAACAGCACCGATATCAATTTCCCTTCCCTATCCTCCCAACCATCAGAAAACTTTCTCATGACCAATCCTATCAGCGTCTATTCGATGCCCGGAACGTGTTTTTTCGATCTCGCTCCTGCTGCGGGCGGCGAGCCCTATCGCATATTCCTTTCCATTCCGGCGGAGAAACCGCCGGCGAAAGGATGGCCGCTTCTCGTCATGACCGACGGCAACGCCACTTTCCCTTTCGCGGTCGCCAGCTTGGTCACGCAGGCACCTTATCCCACGGGAACAAATGTCGGTTGGGGGGTGATCGCGGCGATCGGCTACCCCTCCGACGAGCCCTATGATCCGCTCCGCCGCTCTTGGGACCTGGGGCCTCCGCCGGTCAAATCCTATCCGCCCTTCGTTGAGGGCGGTCCGCCGGTTGTCATCGGAGGGACCGGAAAACTGCTGGATTTCATCGAGAACGAGCTTATACCGCGGATTGCAGAGATGGTGATCCTGGATCCGATGCGCCGATCACTTTTCGGACATTCCTTCGGCGGCCTCTTTACTCTCTATGCCCTGTTCGAGCGCCCAGGTCTGTTTGCCAATTGGATTGCTGCCAGCCCAACCATCTATTGGGAGAACAGTGAAATCCTCAAGAATGAGGCGCAGCGTCAAGACGCATCGGGGAATGCACCTTTCCTGCATTTGTCCGCCGGAGAATACGAAGGCGATGAGTTGGCACCCTTCCAGTACCGGAACGAGGATGCCCCTGCACGCCTGGAGAAGAGGAAGACGGAACGGACCGTCCTCCTGGCGCGGGAGATGGCGGAGCGATTAAACGGCACTGCCGACGGATTGCGTACCGAATTCGAGCTTTATGCCGGTGAGACCCATATGTCCGTTCTTGCGGCGGCCGTGAATCGTGCGGTTGGCATCGCATTCGCCGTCCAGAGTTTGACCGACATGTGACGCTTTCTGCAAGGGCCTCATCGGTGAACAAATCCGGCGGTTAAACGATCGTCCTTGAGACGAACGTCCTCGTGCTTGCACTCGTCAAGGTCGGTGCCAGATGGGGCGTTCAGGATTACATCCTCTCTCCGTGTTGCCGCTAGACCTCATGGTCCCGACTAGGAGCAAATATGGTCACAAAAGCGTGATTATTAAGTTGACTCCAATTCTCCTGTTTTAGTAAACGGACTCGCTGCAGTGGCCGGAGGGGGCGGCCGTCACACTGCTCGATATTGGTCTGACAGGGGATAATATGACAGTAGGACTACAGGGAAAGTTGCGCGTGTTCACAAGCCGATTGATTGCGAGCAGCGCTTTGATGACAGTGTCGTTCGGATCGGTGGGCATCGGCTGGGCACAAGACAATTCGGCGGAAGAGGCGACGCAATTGGCCCCGATCGTCATAACCGGCAAGTCGGATCGTGTGGTTGGCCCTGACCGCACCATCGTTGCCAAGGATACCGCCACAGGCACCAAAACAGATACTCCGGTCGTCGATGTACCGGCGTCCGTGTCGGTGGTGACGCAAAAAGAGTTGGAAGAGCGTCATGTGGACAATCTTCAGCAGGCGGTCGCTTATACCGCCGGCGTCTTTTCGGATGAGTTCGGTAACGACGATCGCTACGATTATATAAGAATTCGCGGCTTTGATCAGACGGCGCTCGGCACCTACCGGGATGGACTGGCGGCGCGTATTCCCGCCTGGTTCACTGCCAGCCGCCTCGAACCCTATGGTCTTCAGCGCGTCGAGGTCCTGAAAGGATCGACGTCGACCCTCTTTGGCCTCAACGGCCCGGGAGGACTCGTCAATGCGATCTCTAAGCGTCCCTTGGACGAGAAGCATGGTGAAGTTTACACGTCTTATGGGGATGGTACCAAGGAAGTGGGTGCGGATTTCGGCGGCCCGATCGATGCCGATGGCGTGTGGACCTACCGGCTTACCGGACTTGCCAAGGACGGTGACCAAGGCTTGGATTATTCGAACGACGACCGCACCTACATTGCGCCGGCACTGACGATCAAGCCGGAAGAGGGCACCTCGCTCACCATTCTGACCGATTATTATAAACGCGATGGAACGGGCGCGCGGGGTGTTCCGACCGGCGCAAATATCGATATCGACACCTTCCTCGGCGAACCGGACTTCAATCGCTTCAATACGGAGCAGGTCGACATCGGATATCAGTTCGAGCACGAGATCAATGAAAACCTGACCCTCCGCTCGAATGCCCGCTATACGCATCTCGAGCTCGACTATGCCGAAGTCTATGGCGCATCGCTGGATCCGACGGCCAATCGAACGGCGTTCTCGGTTGACGGCATGTCCAACCGCTACGCCTTCGACAATCAGCTGCAGTACGATACCGGATGGGACGGGATCGACAGCAAGACGCTGGTCGGCGTCGATTACACCAGTGACAATACGCGCGAAAACATTCTGTTCGGCACGGCGGGGCCGATCGATATTGATAATCCGGTCCATTGCGGTCTTTCCTGCATTAACCTTGGCCCCTACGTAAACTGGCGCGTCAAGCAGCAGGCGCTCGGGATCTATGCTCAGGAGCAACTGACGTTCGACGATCGATGGATCGTTACCTTGGGCGGGCGATGGGACCAGGTTCACACGACTGCGGATTACCTGGATAGCGGGACAAGCGACGACGACACGGCGTCAGCTTTCACCAAGCGGGCCGGACTGACGTATAAATTTACGCCGAATCTCGCAGTCTATGCGAACTATTCGGAAAGCTTCCAGCCGCTCGTCGCGCAGACCGCAAACGGCTATGCTGTGACGGGATCGTTGAAACCACAGCTGGGTGAACAATACGAGGTTGGCCTCAAATATCAGCCGGATGGGTTTGATGGCCTCTTCACCTTGGCGCTGTTTGATCTCACCCAAACCAATGTGCCGAGCTATGTCAGCCCTCTGGTGCAGGAGCAGATCGGCAAGGTCGGTGTGCGCGGCATCGAACTTGAAGGGAAAGCCGCAATCAACGACAGGCTCAATCTGACGCTTGCTTATTCCTATTGGGATGCTGAAATCCGCGAAGACGGGACAGGCGGCAATGTCGGTAACCGGCCTTCCCGCGTGCCGCGACATCTGGCATCGGCCTGGCTCGATTACACGATTCCGGGAGATGGATGGCGCGGTGACCTGACGATCGGGGGAGGTGTCCGATATATCGGTCAAACCTACGGAGACGATGCAAATACGGTGTCGCTTGCCAGCTATACGCTGGTTGATGCCGCGGTCAGCTACAAGGTGACCGAAGACGTGACGCTGGCCGTCAACGCGACGAACCTCTTTGACCATAAGTATCTCGCCACCAGCTATTACGGAACTGAGTTCTACGGCGATCGGCGCAAGGTCGTCGGCACGCTGAAGTATTCCTGGTAAAGGTGGTGGACGCCGCCTTTGTCCGATCAAGGCGGCGTCCGCAATCTGAGCGTCGGAATTATGCAGTAATTCCGACTGTTTCAGCGTCGAGCCTCTGAAAAGACGCGCGGGGCTTTAGCCGGCGTCGTGGATGACCGTTTGTCTGCGGATCTTCGCTGACGGAGCAAAACGCTCCTATTGATGGCGGACTTTCATCGCCGCGATGACACCCACGGCCCTGCGCGCGCAACCCTCAGCTGGCACCGCGCTTTCGCATCATCAGCATCAAGAACGGTGCTCCGATGAGCGCGGAAACGAGACCGGCGGGGATCTGGTAGGGCGATACGATCGTGCGGCCGACGAAATCAGCAGCAACCATAAGCCCCCCTCCGATCAGAGCGGCGCCGACCATTTGCGGCAGCGCGCGCGCCAATCCCGCCTCGCGCGCAAGGTGAGGTCCCATGAGGCCGATGAATGACAATGGGCCAACCGTGAGCGTCGCGGCAGCCGTCAACAATCCTGCGAGGCCAAAAAGCGCAAATCGCGATTTCGCCAAGGGTATGCCGACCGCCGCCGAAGGCGAGGGCCCAAGCGGAAGTATGTCAAGCCAGCGGCGAGCGGCGAGCGAGACGGTAATCAGCACGGCGCCGAGCGCCGCCTCCATTGCGGCGGTCGACCCCTCGATAAGATAGGTGGACCCGCTCATCCACCGCATCAGCAGAACTGCTCTCGGATCTCCCGTCGAGCTCAACACCCCGACGACGGCATCGACCATCGCGCTTAAGGCAATGCCCGCCAGCAGGACTCGTTCAGGCGCGAACGCCGATCGACGGGAGCTGACGAAGATGACAACAAGAACGCTGATCGCACCAGCCACGGCAAATGCAAATTGCCCGGAAAATCCTGGAGCGACGGCAAACAGGGCAATCGCAACACCGAAGGTCGCGCCGGCACTGATTCCCAGAACTTCGGGACTTGCCATTTCGTTTCCGGTCAGCCTCTGAAGGATCGAGCCCGCGACCGCAAGCATCGCGCCCGATGCCAGGGCGGCGAGGATTTTAGGTATTCTGATCGCAAGGACATCGACCGAAAATTCGCCGGAAGCGAGAGCCCAGTCGCCATTGACGTCACGTCCGACAAAAACGCTGACCATCAACAGCACGAGCAGGCCGGCGGCTGCGATGATGACGGGTGCGCTTCCATCCCATCGACGTGACCGGCTGAACGCCGGCGATTGCTGTAGTCTATGACGGATCTTCAGCCGCGGCAGGAGCGCGAGAAGCAGCGGCGAACCGAAGATGGCTGTCACCGCCCCCGTCGGCAAGAAATCACCAAGTCCGCCGGCGACGAGTTGCAGGATGGAGTCGGCGAAGAACAGCAGTCCGGCGCCGATCAGCGGAGACCAGAGAATGAGCTGCGTGGGACGCCGTGCTCCGGACAATCGCGCAATCGTCGGCGCGACCAGCCCAATGAAACCAATGACCCCAACGGCGCTCGTGACAAATGCAGCAAGTGCTACGGCAAGGGCGACGACAACGAAACGCAGGCGGACCAATCTGACGCCGAGTGCCGTGGAACTGCTCTCGCCAAGATCGAGCAGCGAAAGCGGTCTCATCACGAAAGCGCAGCCGATGGCGACGACAGCCAACTTCCAAAGAAGCGACAGGGGAATGACCCAGCTTTGCTGTGCCAGCGAGCCGGCGCCCCAGATGAACAGGCTCGAGAGGTAGCGCTGGTTCAAATAGGTCAGGATGGCGGCGAGGCCGCCGCACCAAAGACTGAGAACCAGCCCCGACAGAACAAGCGAATAAGGCGAAAAACCGCGGCGCGCCCCCAGGCTGACGACGATCGCAGCAGCGGTCGCACTGCCGATCAGAGCGACAAGATCGCGGCCGGCGCCAAGCAAGTCGGGGAGAAACAGCGATGTTACCACCAGCGCCAGGTTTGCTCCGGCCGATACGCCAAGGGTGGTAGGATCGGCGAGCGGGTTTCGCAAAACTTGCTGAAACAGCGCACCGGACAAGGCAAGCGCGGCTCCGGCAATCAGCGCCGTCGCAAGACGGGGAAGCGTCGAATAGGTGAACACCATTCGCGTGACATCGTAATCCGGTCGAGCCATTTCCGACAGCGCAGGAGCGGCAAGAAACCACGATGCCACGCCTCCGCCGCACATCAGGAGGAGGAAGACAATTGCTGGCCCGATATTGTCGCGGCGGGATAACATCAAGCTTCCTTTTCCAGAAGATCTGTCAAAAGGCCCGCGAAGCGCATGGCCTCGTTCACCATCCCGAACATCAGGGCTGGCGGCAGAATCGACAGATGGCCTGGACGCGCAAACGAAAGCCTGTTCCACAGCGGGCTCTGAGCGAGCTTCGGAAGAACGTCCGGAGGAATGGGGTCAAATGCGATCAGACGCGCATCCGGATCGGTGACCTTGGAGAGATCTTCGATCCCGATCGTTTCAAAACCCCAGTAATTCGACTCTCTGGTCCAGGCATTCCGGACACCGATGCGCTCGAGCACATTGTGGAACAGTCCGGGACTCGAGTAGATGCGGGCATGGCGGGCATCCATGAAATTCACCAGGGCGACCGGCGGCAGGTTCTTGCCCACCAGGCGGCTGCGGCATTGCGCAAAGAAGACGTCGGCTCGCGCGAGGAACTGCTCTGCTTCATTCTCACGGCCGAGCTCAACGGCCAATTTGCGCGTCGCCGCGATGGCAGCGGGAAGAATAGGTCCAATGCCCGGCGTAAAGATTTCCAGCCGAACGACTTTCGCCACCGACTGCAGCTTGGGCAACAGCTCATCCAGGTAGGGTGTGGTCAAGATAATGTCGGGCTTCAGCGTGACGAGAATTTCAAAATTGACCTCGAACGAACTGCCGATATCGACGACGGATTTTGGCATCGGCGGCTCGACAACCCATCTGTCCCAATCGGCGAGGTCCGAAATCCCGACCGGAGGCAATCCGAGGGATAAAAGAGTGGACGCAAGACCGTAGTCGAGGCTGACGATCCTTGGGCCCATCGATTGTGCAAACAGCGGAGCTGGAATGAGCGAGGCCGCCGCGAAATGCAAAAAGGAGCGCCGCGAAACCCTCATTGAACGGCGGGCTTCAGCAAACATAGGCGAGCGGATAGGGCAGGTTGGGCGCTGAGATCACATCCATGTCGATCCCATAGATCTCTTGCAGCGTGTTCGGCGCGAGGATCGCGCTCGGTGTTCCGCTGGCAACCACGCGACCACGTTTCAATGCATGGATCCGATCGCAGAAGCGAGCGGCCATGTTGATGTCGTGGAGAACGATGATGACACTCCTTCCACCCTCATGCGCCAAGCGTCGCACAAGTGAGAGCACCTCGACCTGATGAGCAACGTCGAGTGCAGCAGTCGGTTCGTCGAGCAACAGGCAGCGAGCATCCTGAGCGATCAGCATCGCAATCCAGGCACGTTGCCGCTCGCCGCCCGATAGCGTTCCCATGATACGGTCGGCGAACGTCTCGATATGCGTGGCTCGAAGGGCGTCCTCGACTTTCTCTTCATCGTTCTTGGTGAAGCGGCCGAGCGCTCCGTGCCACGGATAACGACCGCATCCCACAAGCTCGCGGACCGTCATTTCCGATCCGGTCGTGACATCCTGGGGCAGATATGCGACCGAACGCGCAAAGGCGCGTTCGCTATACATCCTCAGATCCTGGTTCCCGTAAGAGATCGATCCAGTGCTCGGCGCAAGCTGGCGAGCTAACATTTTGAGAAGACTGGATTTGCCGGAACCGTTGTGGCCGACCAGCGCGACAACTTCTCCTGCCGGAAATTTAAGACTGACGTCGCAGAGAATTTCGTTCCGCTCTATCAGAAGACCGATGTTTTCGGCGACAAAAGTTTCAGCCGTTCGAGGGAGATCTTGCATCGGGAGTATAGCCACGTGACATCCTTTAACCGGGTGATAGGTCGGTACTAAAGATGAGAGCGGCAATCAACTATTTTCGTTATTCCTCCGCCTGGGTCCTCGTCGTCTCGCGCGGCGGCCTCGGCTTTCGGCCAGCAACGCCGGCTTCTGTACCACCTCGCGTTATATCGACCGAGGGAACAAGGAAAGCCTAGAATCCTCTCATGCGTGTATCCTTTTGAAGAAATTTTTGAGATTATCGTTATTTAGCAGTCGTTTGCTGGATTTCTCGCGACGAGCCATGGAAAGGTTAAGCAATTACAGATTGTGTAAAATGGCATAAGCTGAATTATGGAACCTCGGCTGGTTAAAACTAGATGCCGTAGTGCGGGTCGGCGCGAGTAGTGAGATTCCTGCCTACATGACCCCGATGCAACTGTGCTTATTCGTTCGGTTGGCGAGGCCTAAACAGGATCGCTGACCAGTCTTCATGTTGGAACAACAGTTACCAGCGTGAGTATCAATTGCACTGCCTCCAATTCGCAACTTGTCACCAATGATCTCTGGCGTCAGCAAGGTAAAACCGTCGGAACCGCCCGCTTAGGCGACAAAGAAGTCGCCACGATCGCTTCCTTATCCTTTGGGTCGGTCGCAATAGCGACAAATCGCCGTTTCTTGATGGCGGGGTCACAAAGGAACGCCGAGCAGTTCACGCTTGCAAGCGGACCGTTTCTGTTTCCCAGTCAGAGCGCCTTTTCCAATTCCGGCAGGGCGTCGAAGAGATCGGCGACCAGTCCATAGTCGGCGACCTGGAAGATCGGCGCCTCCTCGTCCTTGTTGATGGCGACGATCACCTTCGAATCCTTCATACCGGCCAGATGCTGGATGGCGCCTGAAATGCCGCAGGCAATGTAAAGCTGCGGCGCCACCACCTTGCCGGTCTGGCCGACCTGCCAGTCGTTCGGCGCATAACCGGCATCGACGGCAGCACGGGATGCACCGACGGCAGCCCCGAGCTTGTCGGCAAGCGGCAGGATGACTTCCCTGAACTTCTCGGCAGAGCCGAGTGCCCGGCCGCCGGAGATGATGATCTTCGCCGATGTCAGTTCCGGCCGGTCGGAGGCCGACAGCGCATCGCCGACGAAGGTCGAAAGCCCCGGATCGGAAACCGCCGGAATTGCCTCGATCGCTGCCGAACCGCCCTCCGGTGCGGAGGCAAAGGAAGCGGTGCGCACGGTAATGACCTTCTTGGCATCGCTCGCCTGCACCGTCTGAATGGCATTGCCGGCATAGATCGGCCGCTTGAAGGTGTCGGACGAGATCACCTCGATGATCTCCGAGACCTGGGCGACATCGAGAAGAGCGGCCACGCGCGGCAGCACATTCTTGCCGACCGAGGTGGCGGCAGACAGGATCGTGTCGTAGCTGGCGGAGAGCGAGACGATCAGGTCGGCCAGCGGCTCGGCCAGATTGTTGGCGAGTTCGTCGCTTTCGGCCAGCAGCACCTTGGAGACGCCGGCAAGCTTGGCGGCGGCATCGGCAGCAGGCTTGGCAGCCTTGCCGGCAACGAGCACATGAATATCGCCGCCGATCTTTGCGGCTGCCGTCAGCGCCTTGGCGGTCTGATCGGACAGGCTGGCATTGTCATGGTCAGCCAGAAGAAGAATGGTCATGATGATGGCTCCTGTTCCAGGCTGATTACAGCACGCCGGCTTCGTTTTTGAGCTTGTCGATCAGTTCAGCGACCGACTTGACCTTGACGCCGGCCTTGCGGCCGGACGGCTCCTCGGTCTTCAACACCTTGAGGCGCGGTGTGGTGGACACGCCGAAGTCTGCTGGGCTCTTCTTGTCGAGCGGCTTCTTCTTCGCCTTCATGATATTCGGCAGCGAGGCATAACGCGGCTCGTTCAAGCGCAGGTCGGTGGTCACAACAGCCGGCAGCTTGATCTCGATCGTCTGCAGGCCGCCATCGACTTCGCGGGTCACCTGAGCCTTGCCATCCCCGATCTCGATCTTCGAGGCAAAGGTCGCCTGGGCAATTCCCATCAGTGCTGCCAGCATCTGGCCGGTCTGGTTGCTGTCGTCATCGATCGCCTGCTTGCCGACGATGATCAGCCCCGGCTGTTCGGCGTCAGCCACAGCCCTCAGGATCTTGGCGACGGTGAGCGGCTCGATCTGATCGTCGGTCTCGACCAGGATCGCCCGGTCGGCGCCCATGGCGAGTGCCGTCCTCAGCGTCTCTTCGGCCTTGGCAGGACCGATCGAAACGACCACCACTTCCTCGCACTTGCCGGCTTCCTTCAGCCGTAGCGCCTCTTCCACCGAGATCTCGTCGAACGGGTTCATCGACATCTTCACATTGGCAAGCTCGACACCCGTGCCGTCCGGCTTCACCCGGATCTTCACGTTGTAGTCGACAACCCGTTTGACTGGGACGAGAATTTTCATGCGATTGTTCTCCTTTTCTATCGGGTAAGACCAGGCGTCTCGCCATGATAGTCGTAGACGTCATCAACACCGTGGCCAATGCCGAAGCGGAAACAGGTTCGGAGGGTGTGATGGTCGCAGTTGTGGTTATCCGGTGGCAGCCGGTGTCAGCGGCACACCCTGGCTAAGCAAAACCATGGCCTCCTTTTCGGAGAAGCCGGCGACCGGCCATTGGAAGAGCCGTCCCTGCGCAGCAATCGGTTTATCTGCCAATATCTCATCAAGAAGGCGCCACCCACGAGTCCGGAAGTATAACCTGAGGCGGGGCTGAACAGCGATATTGCCACTCTGGGCATTCGGTGGTAATAATTACTACCAACTGCTGATGGAGGTTACCTATGCCGAATGTTGAAAAGGTCAGCGTTTCGATGACACCCCAACACGCCGAGTTGTTGCGTGATGCCGTGAACAGTGGGGCTTATGCTAGCGGAAGCGAAGTTGTTCGCGAAGCCATGCGTGACTGGTCGGCCAAATGGATGCAGAAGCGCGAGGATATCGCCAAGCTGCGTGCGATGTGGGAAGAAGGCAAAGCTAGTGGTCCTGCTGTTGAAGTGGATTTTGATGCGGTGCTGGATGAAGCACGCCAGGAAATAGCGTCTGCCGCTCCTCATGCCCGTTAAGCTTCTCTGGACGCCGAAGGCGCGCACCGACGTTAAGAACATCTACATTGATATGGGTAAAGAGCAGCCACGCAGCGCGGAGCGGTACTTCGCCAATTTTCGCCGCAAGGCGGAATTGCTCATCGAGCACCCGCGTTTAGGCGAGCGTCACCCGGAAGTATTCGGAACCGCCCGGATGTTGGTCGAAGCGCCCTATGTCATCCTCTATGAGACAAGGCCCGACGCTGATGACGGTCCTATTCATACCGTCGAGATCGTGCGAGTGGTGGACGGACGGCGTGACCTTTCCGCGCTGTTTAAGAGCTGATGGGTTGGAGGTAAGGTATCGAACGCCTTGAACCGATTCGAACCTGAGACACACCAAATCCCGCGGCTCCATCGGAGGTGCGCTAAATTGAATCACTTGCCCAATCTTCATGCGTGGCGAATTCGTATTATAAAAATTGTCTCATCATCTTCGATCCGATAAACGATAGATGCGCTTTGAAGGGATGAATTTTACAGGCGGATCAATCTCATCCCGTTCGCGCGCGATGCGTGGATTGACAGTTATCAGATCAGATAATGCGAAAGTTCATCGTGGTATCGCCTTGCCTGGCCTGCCCCGAACATACGCACACCTTGCTCGACGATCGCAATAATGTCCTCTGCCGCTTCGGCAGAAAGCCTAAAACTCATGACTTGCTGGCACGAGCCATCGCCTCAGCAAAGAGTTCATCCTTGGATCGGATGCCGACACCACTTTGGAGCCCGGCCTCGACGAAGCTTTGCACGGCGGCGATCTTGTCGTATCGCGTCTGGTCGCGTCGGATCAGGTCGCGCACGTAGTCGCTAGCATTAGAATATCGCCCGGTCCTGGCCTGGGCCTCCACCCAATCCTTCATCGGGCCTGGAAGAGATACGTTCATCGTGACCATTGATACCTCCATTTGAAGGCAACATGACCGATTTTGGCAAATTTTGTCAAAGGCTGGAACGCCTTGATGAGATGCGGACCAGTTCATCTCGATAGCGTCAACTTCAATGACTTAGCGACGCCTTGAGGCATATGCCTTTCAGCCGAACTTCGACGGCAGATGGCCAGCTCTACTTAAGCACTGACGACTGCGTCACCACTTTTGCGGCCTTCCCAGAGGTGAAGGGCCCTCCCAGGCCCTTCGGATCAGTTTGAAGGTCGGCCGTTCAGCCCCACTTCATTTCTCCCTTGGCAACCTTGGAGCCGATGTCGAGCGCAACGCCCATGCCCAGGCCAGGGAAGCGGGCTTCCATGGCGGTCTTCAGCGCTGCGGAATCGGCGGCTCTGGCGAGTTCTTCCTCGAAAGCGAGCAGATAGCTCTTCGTGTGTTCGATGGCGGACAGATCGGCCGCCGCTTCCAGCGTCATATGGCCGGGAACGACGATCGTCGGCTTGCGAGCGCTGATATTATCGAGCGTGGCCACCCAAGCGGCGCGCTGTTCCGGAGCCTGGGTGTCGGCCGTCCATACGTGGACGCCGGAGAAAATCATGACGCCCCCGAAAACAGCGTTCAGCGATGGCACGAACAGGTACCGGCGATTGCTTAACCCTGCTTCGGCCGCGACAATCTCGACTGTTTCGCCATCAACTGTGAGACTTGGAGCGTCGAAGGCTTCCGGCATGACGATGTCTGCAAGGGTCTGCGGGCCGTTGTCCTTGAGCTGCGGCCCCCAAACGGCAAGCTTTTTCTCGACGTTGCCCTTGATCGCTGCAATCGTATCGGAAGCTGCCAGGACTTTTGTGCCGGGAAAGGCTTCGAGGACCGGCTTCAGGCTGAAGTAATAGTCCGGATCGGACTGGCTGACATAAATCGCGTTCAGCGTTTTTCCGGTGGCCTTGATGGCTTCCGCCAGCGCACGGCCGTCGGGATAGCTGAACCCGCCATCGATCAGCAACGCTTCGCTGGGGCCGGTCAGCAGCGCCGGAGCGCGAAAGAAGCCATTCTGACCGGCGGGGAAGTGCTTCCACGCCAGCTTTGATCCGGTCGCATTGCCGAGGCCGGCAGGCGCAAAAACGGCAACGGCGCCGGCTGCGAGCGTGGCTTTCATGATTTCTCTCCTTGAGTACATGGTTGTCTCCGATGATCTTCAGTTTCGATTTCTGCTGCGAGTGTTTGTCGGTAGGTTCATGGAATGGTCTGCTGAAAATGAACGATCACGCCGCCTGAAGCTCGGCAGCAAGTCGGTCAAAGCCGCCGAATAGGGCATCGCTGGGCAGCATGCGGCGCCTATCGCCCTCGCCAATAAAAAGTGCCGGGACGCCATCCATCCGGAATGCAGCCATGAGTTGGCGGGACTTCCCGATCCTTTTGCGATAGATATCGAGCAGAGCCTCGTCCGGAGCCCGGACACGAGCGGCGGCATCGGGAAACTCGGCCTGATCGAGAACGTCGGCCACGACAGCGATCTCCGAGGTATTGCGGCCGTCAACGTAGCGAGCGCTTTGAAGTGCCTTCAGGGCATCGCTTTCCCTGTCGAGTTGCGTCACCCCGACGGCTATCATCCCGAGCGTCGCAGGGGCGGAGTCGAACATACTGTCGGTGCCCCCGAGAACCTGATCGCGATAGAACTGGCTGAAGACCTGTCCCGTGAGCCGGTTGATCCGCTGGTCATTATGCCAAGCATAGGCTGCGAAACGTTCATCCAGCGGACGGGCGCCTTCGCCCGTGAAGAGGCCGCTCGGCGCAAGCTCTATGGTGAGATTGTCGAGCATGGCCAGTTTGTCGAGCGCGGGCGCCGCACCATAGCACCAGCCGCAAAGCGGATCGTAGAGATAGGTAAGATGCATGTCGGACCATCCTTGAAGCGATGGACAACAGATAGTGCACTTCTATTGAGTGATAAATATTGTTAAATGTGACAGAATGTATGTCAAAAACTTACAATCAAATGGAAGAAGGCTATGGAGGCTGTCAACCTCAATCGGCTGGCCTATTTTGCAGCCGTCGTCGATACCGGCTCGTTCACCAAAGCTGCCGAGCGCCTCGCGATCACGAAGACGGTCGTCAGCCAGCAGGTTGCGCGGCTGGAAGCTGAGTTGAAAACTAGCTTGCTTCTCCGGACAACACGACGCGTCGAGCCGACTGAGGCCGGCAAGCTTCTCTACGCACGCTGCGTCATGATCTTCCGCGAAGCCGGGGACGCTGTCGATGAAATCACCCGCGCAAATGCCGAGCCGACAGGCATGCTACGCATTGCCGCGCCCAATGATTATGGTGCGAGCACGATTGCTCCCATTGCTGCGGCCTTTATCCGGAAGTACCCCGCTTGCAGGGTCGAGCTTCTGCTCGCTGATACGAAGATGGATCTGCTCGCCAATCAGATCGACCTGTCTATCCGCGTTGGATGGCTCGATGACTCCAGTCACCAAGCGAGACGGATCGGTTCGTTCCGGCAGTTTCTTGTGGCGTCCCCCAGCTTCTTCGCCACGCTCAGTTTGAACAGTCCAGAGGATGCGGCGGGCCAGCCGTTTATCGCCAACCTGGCCCTCAAGGAGCCGGTGGTCTGGAGGTTTATTCAGGGCGATTTCGACCGGCGAACCGTGCGGATGCAACAGAGCCTCATGAGCAATTCGACGCCTGCGGTTCTCGCGGCCACGCTTGCGGGGGCAGGCATATCCGTCCTGCCGGATTTTCTGGCTGGAGAGCATATAGAGGCTGGCCGACTGATAAGATTGTTGCCGGACTGGACCCTGCCTGCCGGAGGAATTTATGTCGTCTATCCGGCAGCTCGGTTTCGTCCGCCCAAGGTCACGGCTTTTGTCGCAATGCTGACTGGTAGTTGCTAGCGTGGCTCAGACTGCGCCAACGCGCAGGTATACGGTGGCAGGAATTGGTATGTTGCCGCAGGGATTTGCAAAGGAAATTCCGACGCCATATTCTCTCTTTGACGATGACCCCTTCCCCAAGTTCCTTCAGGCGCTGTGGTGTAGGAAAGCAAGGGCGAGCATGGGACAAGAGACAAGCCACCTTCTGGAGCGGATGACGATTGTCGGTGATCTGGAGGCTGCCTCCTTTGTCCCCTGGATCCGGCGTCATGCCGCCAAGCTTGGGCTCTCGCACACCATATCTCATACGAGTTCCATGCGGATCGAACTTGAGGTTGCTGGGCCGGAGGAACTGATCGACATGATGGAGATGGGATGCTCTCTCGGGCCTATCGACGTATGGGTCGAGAGGATAGATCGCACGGCGATCAACGGCGAAAGGACCTAGTCCGGGCTCTGGCGTATTTCACCCGTGCATATTATTTACTCAATGTTGCCAATGCGAAATAATTATGCAAACCTGATAAGGTTGAGGCGGAATTGCCGCGACGCCGACGCGGGACTTGATCGGCAAGCATTTGGTTTTGTTTGGGAATTCTAGTCATGCCTTCCGATACGACGGGCTTTTGGACGCCAGTCGCCCTCTCCCGGGATTTGCCGGCCGGAACCGTCATGCCGGTGCGGACGGCAGCCGGATCGATTGCCCTGTGGCGCAGCGCTTCGGGGCGCATATCGGCATCGGCGGATCGCTGTCCGCATCGCGGCATGCGCCTGTCTCACGGCTTCGTGCGCGGTGAGACGCTCTCCTGCATCTATCACGGCTGGAGCTATGGCCAGGCCGGAAACTGTCTCCGCATCCCCGCCCATCCGGGGCTGACGCCACCGGAAACCATCCGCGTCGCCACCCATGATGTCGAGGAAGCGGGCGGCGTGATCTGGGTGGCCGTGGGCACGCCCGCAGCGAAGCCGCCGGGGCTCGAGGGCCTCATTCCCCTGCGCTCGCTGACGGCGTTCGCCGGCATCGCCGCGATCGAGGCGGCGGCCGGCGGCAAGGCGAGCCCTGATGGTCTTGTCGAGTTCGATGCATCCACCGGGACCTTCTGTCTGCTATTATCCGCCCAAGAAAACGGACAGACGCTGATCCATGTGCTGCTGAAGGGTGATACCGGCCTTGCTGCGGGCATCGGCGCTTCACGGGCCGCCGAAAGCCTGCGCCGCCGGGCTGAGGGTCTTCAGAAAAAGGAGATCGCGCAATGACCATGCAGGCGATGATCGATGAATGGTATCCGGTCGGGCTTTTTAGCCAGCTCGACAGCGCCGGCCGTAAGACGGCGCTGATGGGCGAGCCGATCGAAGTGGCACGCGATGCCGATGGCAATGCGCGGGTGACGGGCGGCGATGGGCGTGCTCTGCCGGTGCGCGTCCGTTACGGTCATGTCTGGTCCTCCCTCGGTGAGCCGAAGAAGGAACTTTTCCCCATTCCCGAGGCCGATCAGCCCGGCCGCCGCTTCGTCGATGTCGGCGTAGTGCGCGTGCGCTGCTCGCCGCTCCGCGCCGTCGAGAACTTCCTCGACATCGCTCATTTCCCCTTCGTCCACACCGATATTCTCGGCGCAGAGCCGCATACGGAGGTCCAGAACTACAAGGTCGAGATCCGCGAGGAAGAAGACGAGGTCTGGGCGACGCAGGTGAAATTCTACCAGCCGCAGGCCGCCAAGTCGGCAAGCGGCGGGATCACGACGGAATACATGTATCGCGTGCCGGCGCCTACCTGCTCCGTGCTTTACAAGACCTGCCCGCCGCGCCCGAGCGAATGGGATGTCATCACGCTCTTCGTGCAGCCGCTGGCCGAAGACCTCTGCGACGTCTGGCCATGGATGGCGCTCTTCGACGACGAAACCGCGATGACCGATCTCATCCATTTCCAGCAGACGATCTTTCTGCAGGACCGGTCGATCCTCGAAAACCAAATCCCGCGGCTGTTGCCGCTCGACCCCGGCATGGAAATCCCGACGCGGGCCGATCTGACATCGATCGCCTACCGACGCTGGCTGAAGCGTCATAACTATACCTACGGCGCACAGCTGGTGGCGCAATGAAGCTCTACGACTACATTCTCTCGCCCAGTTGCTACAAGGTGCGTCTGATGGCGGCGCTGACCGGCGTGAAGCTTGACCTGCGCCCGGTGGATTTCCATCCCGGCGCCGAGCATCGCGGCGCCGAGCTGCTTGCACTCAATCCGGCAGGCTCCATTCCGATCCTGGAGGATGGCGACCATATCCTGACGGAATCGTCGGCGATCCTCGTCTATCTCGCCACCAAGGCAGCACCCGAATGGCTCGACAACGGTACGGCCGAGGAAGCGGCGCGGGTGCAGCAATGGCTGTCGTTCTCCGGCCGGCTGACGGCAAGCCTCGGGGCAGCACGGCTCCATGAGATGCTGCTGCGGCCGGGCGATATCGGCGCGCTGCAGGCCCAGGGCATCGCCGCCCTTCGCGAGCTTGAAGCCGGGCTTGTCGAGCAAGGTCTTCGCGGCATGCATTTCCTCGCTGCCGGCCGGCCGACAATTGCCGACATCGCCTGCTTTCCCTATGTGGCGCTGGCGCCCGATGGCGGCGTCACGCTGGATGCTTATCCTGCGATCCGGCTCTGGTCCCGCGCGCTACGCGCCCTCGACAAATTTATCGAAATGCCTGGCATTCACCGACTGCACGAGTTGAAGCCCGAACCCCAGATCGAACCGGGCGAGGCGTGAGATGGCTGGTTATCTCCTGAAGAACTGCGCTGCCGTGATCGTCGACGAGGGCAAAGGGCCGGTCGTCCATCGCAATGTCGATCTCCTGACCAACGGTCCGGCGATTGTGGCGATCGGTGAAAATCTGGGGGCGGACGCGCTGCCTGCCGGCACGACCGTTCAGGATGCTGCCGGCTGGTTCGTCTATCCGGGCCTCGTCAACACCCATCATCACTTCTTCCAGTGCTTCGTGCGCAACCGTGCCGATCTCGACTGGACGAAGCTGTCGGTGATCGAGTGGCTGGACCGCATCTACCCGATCTTTTCGCAGCTCAACGAGGAATGCTTTTACCACGCCTCCGTCACGGCGATGGCCGAGATGATTAAGCATGGCTGCACCACGGCCTTGGATCACCAGTACAATTTCCCCCGGCATGCCGGGAAGCGGCTGATCGACCGCCAGTTCCAAGCAGCCGAACTGCTCGGCATGCGTTTCCATGCCGGCCGCGGCGGCAACACCCTGCCGAAGTCGGAAGGCTCGACCATTCCCGACGAGATGCTGGAAACGACCGACGAATTCATCGCCGACTGCGCCCGGCTGATCGACACCTACCACGATACCAGCCCCTTCAGCATGCGCCAGGTCGTGGTCGCCCCCTGTCAGCCGGTGAACTGCTACCGCGAGACTTTCTTGGAATCGGTGGCACTGGCGCGCGATCGCGGTGTCATGATGCATACCCATGTCGGCGAAGGCGAAAGCCCGGTCATTCAGGCGCGCCACGGCATGCGCACGGTCGACTATCTGGAAGAACTTGGCTTTGCCGGGCCTGATACCTTCTATGCCCATTGCTGGGAGCTCACTCACGACGAACTCAGGAAGATGGCCGCCCGCGGCACCGGCGTCGCGCATTGCCCGGAACCGGTCTATCTGGTCGGCGCTGAGGTCACCGACATTCCCGCCATGGCCGCCTTCGGCCTGCGTGTCGGCCTCGGCTGCGACGGCGCTGCCTCCAACGACAATTCCAACCTGATGCACTGCCTGCACTCCGCCTATATGCTGCAATGTCTCGCCTCCTCCAGCCGTGCCCATCCCGTGCCGCCGCCGGTCGATTTTCTCGGCTACGGCACGACCGGCGGTGCCAGCCTGCTCGGCCGGCGCGATATCGGCCGGCTCGCGCCGGGCATGGCTGCCGACCTGTTTGCGATCGACACGCGGCGCATGGATTATGTCGGCACGCGCCACGATCCGCTGAGCCTGATTGCCCGCGTCGGCATCGGCATGGCGACGGACATGACGATGATCAATGGCCGCATCGTCTGGGAGAAGGGCGAGTTTCCCGGGCTCGACGAAGCCAAGCTGGCTGCCGATGCCGAGGCCGCACTATCCACCGTGGAATTTTAAAAAAACCAAAAGAGGGAACTGAGAACATGACCAAACTGACCCGCAGAAACCTGATGACGGCCGCCGCCGCCACCGGCCTCGCCGGCGCGCTCGGCAGCCGGCTTGCTTTCGCCGCCGACGAGCCGCTTGGCATCACGCTGGTAATCCCCTCGCCCGTCGGCGACGTTGGCTGGGGGCATGCGCTTGCCGCCGGTCTCGAGCCGATCAAGGCCGCTTACGGTGACAAGGTGAAGGTCACCGTGCTCGAGAATATCGCCGAAGGCCCGGACGCCGACCGCATCATGAACAAGACGGTCGCCGACGGAAACAAGTTCCTGATCGCCGGCTCTTTCGGTTATCAGAACGGCGCGCTGCAGATCGCCCGCCGCGATCCGAGTGTGACCGTCCTGCACGCCTCCGGCTTCCAGGTCGCTCCGAACTTTTCGCCCTTCGCCGCCAAATATTTCCAGGGTACCTACCTGCTCGGCATGGCTGCGGCAGCGCTTTCCAAGACTGGCAAGCTCGGCTCTGTCTCCGCCTTTGCCATCCCCGAGCTCATTACCTCGATCAACGCTTTTACGCTCGGCGCCCAGGCCGTCAAACCCGATATCGAAGTCTCGGTCGTCTGGGTGAACTCATGGTTCGATCCGGCCAAGGAGCAAGAAGCTGCCAAGGCCCTGATCGCGCAGAAGTGCGACGTGATCTTCTCCAACGCCCAGGACACGCCGTCCGTCATCTCGGCCTGCGAGGAAGCCGGCGTCTACGCCTTCAACCTCAACTCCTCGATGAAGAAATATGCGCCGAAGACCTATCTCGGCTGCATCGCGACGGACTGGTCGCCGTTCTTCAAGGCATCGGTCGATGCCCATCTCGCCGGCACGTTCAAGGGGGCCAATGCGTTCCTCGGCGTTGCCGACAAGGTCGTCGAAGTGGTCGACTGGAATCCGGATATTCCGGCGGACGTGATGACCAAGATCAAGGAGATCGAGGCAAAGATTGCCGACGGCAGCTTCTCGCCCTTCACCGGGCCGATCGCCAAGGCTGACGGCAGCGAAGCTGTCGCATCGGGCGCGACCATGGCCGACCCCGAGATCATCGCCATGAACTGGCACGTCAAGGGCGTGTCCACGCCGCTGCCGAAATAAGTCATGACCACCCCGCTCCTGTCGCTGCGCGGCATTTCGAAGAGCTACGGCCAGATCCATGCCAATCGGGCCATCGATCTGGACGTGGCGCCGCAATCGATCCATGCGATCCTCGGCGAAAACGGGGCGGGAAAATCGACGCTGATGAAGCTAATCTACGGCGTCGAGCAACCGGACGACGGAGATGTCATCTGGGAAGGAAACCCTTTGCGCCTCGCCTCCCCTGCCGAGGCGAGGCGCAACGGCATCGGCATGGTCTTCCAGCACTTTTCGCTGTTCGAGACCCTGACCGTCCTGGAGAATATCCGGCTGGTTGTGCCGGGCCGCAAGGCTGAGCTCAAGGACCGCATTCGGACGCTTGGACGGGAGTTCGGGCTCGAAGTCGACCCGCTCGCCCATGTGCATGCGCTGTCCGTCGGCGAGCGGCAGCGGGTGGAGATCATCCGAAGCCTGATGACCAATCCGAAGTTGTTGATCCTCGACGAGCCCACCTCCGTCTTGCCGCCGCAACTGGTGGAGAAGCTCTTCGACACGCTACGACGGCTGCGCGACGGCGGCGTTTCCATCCTGCTGATCTCCCACAAGCTCGAGGAAATCCGGGCGATCTGCGATCGGGCGACCATCCTGCGCGGTGGACGCGTGACCGGGGATGTCGATCCGCGTGAGCATGATGCCCATGACCTTGCCCGCATGATGATCGGCCATGACATGCCGGCGCCGATGGCGGCGCTGCCGCTGTCTGGTGGCGAAAAGCGGTTGGAGATCATCGGTTTGGACTATCAGCCCGACGATCCCTTTGCGGTGCCGCTCTCCGGCATCAGCCTCGAGGTTCGTGCCAGCGAAATCCTCGGGATCGCCGGTATTTCGGGCAACGGTCAAAGCGAGCTTGCCGCGTTGATTTCAGGCGAGACGGTGCTGGGGCGCGACCAGCGCGATCGGATCTACATGATGGGGATGGATGTCGGCAGGCTCGATGCCGCCGCACGGCGGACGCTCGGATTTGCCTTCGTTCCGGAAGACCGGCTCGGACGCGGCGCCGTGCCCGAAATGTCGCTCGTCCTCAACAGCCTGCTGACGGCCCATCCGCTCAAGCTTTTGCGGCACGGTCTCGTCGACAGGGCGCGGGCGCTGGCATTCACCGATGATTGCATCCGTCAGTATGATGTGCGCACTCCCGGCCCGGATGCGGAAGCCGGCACCCTGTCCGGCGGCAATCTGCAGAAGTTCATCGTTGGCCGCGAAATCATGCTATCTCCCAAATTGCTTTTCCTGGCGCAGCCGACCTGGGGCGTCGATATCGGCGCCGCGTCCGCCATCCGCAGCCGTCTGGTCGCATTGCGCAATCAGGGCATGGCGATCCTCGTCATTTCCGAGGAGCTGGAAGAGCTGTTCGAGCTCTGCGATTCCATCCAGGTGCTGCATCACGGCCGGCTCAGCCCGCCGCTCGCAACGCGGGACACGAGGCCCGAGGAGATCGGCCGATACATGATCGGGGCACAAGCCTCGCCTGAGAAAGTCCATATATGAGCGGCGCCTGGTCCCTTGCTTTCGTTCCCACCCTGGTCCGCCGGGAGCGCGCCTCGCTTGCCGCGGCCCTGCGCGCACCTGTCATAGCGCTCGGGGGAGCGATCGCACTTAATCTCGGCCTCTATGTTTTGATGGGCCGCGACCCTGTCGCGGTTGTCTACGCGATGCTTTTCGAGCCCTTCCTTTCCTGGGCGTCATTTTCGGAAGTGCTCCTCAAGGCAGGACCGCTCCTTCTGATCGCGCAGGGGCTGGCGATCGGCTTTCGCGCCAAGGTCTTCAACATCGGCGCCGAAGGCCAGTTTATTCTTGGCGCGATCTTCGCCTCTGCCATTCCGGTCTGGTTTCCGCAAGCGACGGGCCAGTGGATCTGGCCGGCGATGCTGTTGCTCGGCGCCATCGGCGGCGCTCTCTGGGCTTCTCTCACCGCCTTCTGGCGCGTGCGCCTCAACGCCAACGAAATTCTCGTTTCTTTGATGCTGAGCCTCGTTGCGGCGCAGCTGCTGAACTATCTGCTGCTCGGCCCCTGGAAGGATCCGAATGGCTTCAACTTCCCCCAGTCGGTGATGTTTCAGTACGATGCGATGGTGCCGACCCTGATTGCCGGTACCCGCGTCAATGTCTCGTTCCTCATCACGCTCGCTTTGTCGGTTGCGGCCTGGGTCTTCATGCAGAGGAGCTTCATCGGCTACAAGCTGCAGGTCGGCGGTCTGGCGCCGCGGGCTGCTGGCTATGCCGGCTTTAAGGAAGGTTGGGCGATCTGGCTTTCGCTGCTGATCGGCGGTTTTGCCGCCGGTCTTGCCGGTGCCGCCGAAGTCGCCGGTCCGCTCGGTCAGCTGCAGCGTTCGGTCGCGAGCGGTTATGGCTATGCGGCCATCATCGTCGCCTATCTCGGCGGCCTGCATCCGATCGGCATCGTGATCTCGGCGCTGGTCATGGCGGTCATCTATATCGGTGGCGACAATGCCATGGTCTCGGCCAACCTGCCGATCGCCGCCGTCCGTGTCTTCCAGGGCAGTCTGCTGCTCGCCTACCTGATTGCCGTCGCCTTCGTGCGCTATCGCCTTGAATGGCGTCGCGCCGCTCACCGGAGCCCATCATGAACGCCATCGAGTTCATTCTTGCCGGCATGCTCGCGGCTGCGACGCCGTTTCTTCTGGCAGCCCTCGGCGAAATGGTGGCGGAGCGCGCCGGCGTCCTCAACCTCGGGGTCGAGGGATTGATGGCCTTCGGTGCCGTGCTCGCCTTCATTATCGTCTACCAGGGCGGCGGACATCTGCTGGGTTTCGTCGTCGCCGGGCTGGGCGGTGCTGTCCTTTCCCTGCTCTTTGCCTTTGTCACGCTGGGATTTCGGGCAAACCAGGTGGCGGCGGGCCTTGCCATCGGCATTCTCGGCCAGGGTCTTTCTGCGCTTTTCGGCAAGACCTATGAAAGCCTCACGGTCAGGGGACTTCCGAAGCTTGCCCTTCCCGGGTTTTCGGACCTGCCGGTTGTCGGTGGCCTTTTCGTCCAGGACATCGTCGTGTGGATTTCACTCGCCGCGACGCTGGCTTTGTGGGCGATATTTGCCTACACCAAGCTTGGCCTCATCGTCCGCGCCGTCGGCGAGAATCCCAAGGCTGCTCACGCCATCGGCTATTCGGTGATATCGGTCCGGATCCTTGCCATCGCCTTCGGCGGCGCGATGGCCGGCTTCGCAGGCGCCTATGCGTCGGTGGTCTACACACCACTTTGGGCCGACGGGATGATCGCCGGGCGCGGCTGGATTGCCATCGCCCTCGTCGTCTTCGGGACGTGGCTCACCGGCCGTATCTTTCTCGGCGCCTGCCTCTTCGGCGCGGTCTCGCTGATGGGCCTTGCAGCCCAGGCAACCGGCCTGGACGTTCCCTCGCAGCTGCTCTCGAGCCTGCCATATCTCGTCACGATCATCGTGCTCGGCATCATCTCCGCTGACCGTCGTCTGCTGAAACTGAACGGCGTGGCTTCGCTCGGCGAACCATTCGAGCGATAAAGACGCACAGCGCTGCAACGCCGACGAAAGAGCCCGTGGTCAGCCGCGATCGCGTTTCTTGCGGCCGTGTGCCTCAAATTGGACGAGCAGCGACTTGAGTTCTATCTCGCGAACGCGTCTTGCCGCTTCATCCGGGCTGACCCATTCGAGAATACGCAGACCCCGCTCCTTGAAATCGCTGCTGATGTCAGTGACTTCAATCTGAAACATGTCGACGATACAGGGCGCCACATCGCCATTGTCGAGTTCTTTCAGATATGTATAGCGGCCAACCGGCTTCTTCTTCACCACCCCGCGCACGCCTGCCTCCTCCCAGGCCTCGATTGCTGCTGCTTCGAAAGGCTTTTTCCCTTTGATCGGCCACCCTTTCGGGATGACCCAGCGCCCGCTCTCGCGCGATGTGATCACCAGGATTTCGACCTCGGATGCGGCATTGCCGTGGCGGAAGCAAAGTGCGCCGTATTGTTGACGGAATGCACCGGCGAACAGCGTTTCAGGAACAGCAGCGAGCTGCCGCAGCAGTGGTTGGGACTTGTCCGGTCGAGGCTTCCTGCTTTTTTTGCTCGGTGTCATAACGAATGAATTACCAAATTTGCTTGTTGCTTCAATTGCCTGGGCGTGTTTATGACAGATTTATGACAATCGGCCGCAGGAGGAAGGTTCCCAGGCATGATGAGCATTTTTCGCAAGCTGATGCCACGGGAAGACAGATTCTTTGAAATGTTTTCCAAGCACTCAAAGACTGTCGTTGCCGCCGCGCACGCCCTCGATCAACTCTTGCAGGGCAATGACGTTGAGAAAAACTGCGAACGTATCGTCACATTGGAAGACGAGGCCGATGACGTCACGCGCGAGGTTCTTCTTGCCGTTCGGCGAAGCTTCATCACGCCTTTCGACCGCGGCGACATCAAGGATCTCATCCAGTCGATGGATGATGCGATCGACATGATGCACAAGACAGTCAAGACGATCCGCTTGTTCGAGCAATCCAGCTTCGATCCGCTTATGCAGCAGATGGGCGGCGAAATCGTCAAGGCAGCAAACCTCATTGCGGAAGCGATACCTCTCCTCGACAGATTGGGAGCCAATGCGCAGCGTCTCACGGCCATCGCGGAGGAAGTCACCCGAGTGGAGGGACGTTCCGATGAGCTCTACGACCAGGGTTTGAAGGATCTGTTCTTGCGTCATGGCGCCAGCGGCAATGCGATGGCCTACATGATCGGAAGCGAAATCTACGGAGAGCTGGAGAAAGTCGTCGACCGCTTCGAGGATGTCGCCAATGAAATCAGCGGCATTCTCATCGAGAACGTCTGATGGATGCCTCCCTCGCTCTGCCGCTGCTGGTCGGCTTGGTCGTTGTCGCCCTGTTCTTCGACTTTCTCAACGGTCTGCATGACGCGGCCAATTCGATCGCCACGATCGTCTCGACCCGCGTTCTGCGGCCACAATATGCGGTCGCCTGGGCGGCGTTCTTCAATTTCATCGCATTCCTGTTCTTCGGTCTGCATGTGGCCGAAACATTGGGGACCGGCATCATCGATCCTGCGATCGTTTCGCCTCAAGTAATCTTCGCCGCACTGATGGGCGCGATCATCTGGAATATCCTTACCTGGATTTTCGGGATTCCATCGAGCTCGTCGCATGCGCTTGTCGGTGGACTGGTGGGGGCCGGTCTGGCAAAGGTGGGCTTCAGCTCGATCGTCTGGAACGGCCTTCTAAAGACGGTCGGCGCCATTTTCCTTTCGCCAGCCATCGGCTTCCTGCTTGCCCTGGTGCTGGTGCTCGCCGTCTCCTGGCTATTCGTCCGGCAAACGCCGTTTGCGGTGGATCGGACATTTCGCGTCATGCAATTCGTGTCCGCTTCGCTCTATTCGCTTGGCCATGGCGGGAACGATGCGCAGAAGACGATGGGCATTATCGCGGTGCTCTTGTTCAGCCAGGGATATCTCGGCCCGACATTCTACGTGCCTTTCTGGGTGGTCATTTCCTGCCAGTCGGCAATGGCTCTCGGTACGCTCTTTGGCGGGTGGCGGATCGTTCATACCATGGGGTCGAAGATCACCCGGCTCAACCCCATGCAAGGTTTCTGCGCCGAGACGGGCGGAGCGTTGACACTCTTCGGAGCGACATGGCTCGGTATTCCCGTTTCGACGACGCACACCATCACCGGAGCAATCGTCGGAGTGGGCGCGGCTCGTCGTGTCTCAGCCGTGCGCTGGGGATTGGCCGGCAACATCGTGATAGCCTGGATCGTCACGATGCCGGCTGCTGCTGCAATATCCGCAGCGTTCTATGGCCTCGTATCCTTACTGCAATGAAATGAGGTGATGGCGAGGCAATCGCCACGCATTGACCTTCCCTCCTCCTGAGCTTTCCCGGTCGCAATACCGACGAATAAGGCGGGCAGAATCCGTCTGCGGTCTGCGCGATCGCGACTTCCATATTGCGTGCACTGCACAAATAGAGCGCTCCCGCGACTGCGATTCCGTTAGCAATCGCACAAAACAGAAGCAGAAAATAGTAAAGCCTAAGAAATAGGCACCCATCAATTCTTCGCATTTCTCCTTTTGCTTCATGCCGTTATCAACGCCTATCGAATTTGGCACGATGCTTGCAGGTTCTGAGAAGCATCGGTCAATGGCGACCGGCGCAGATAGGCGCGGCATAAGCGCCTACAATAGACACCGACGTCGCAAGGTCTTTGCTCCGGGATTCTCCCATCCCCTGGACGCAATTTCCGGCGGCGTTTTTTTGTGTCCAAATTCAGCGAGCAGAGGGAACCTGCGCATGACAAAGAATTTGCAGACTGGGATTTCGACAATCGGCATTACCCGCCGCAGCATGCTCAAGACGACCGCAGCGGCTGCCCTCATCGGTGCCGTCAAGGCTGCCTTTCCGTCCGGCGCCTTCGCAGCCGGAGCAGGCCCTGAGGTGAAAGGCGCCAAGCTCGGCTTTATCGCGCTCACCGATTCCGCACCGCTGATCGTTGCCAAGGAAAAGGGCTTTTTCGACAAATATGGTCTGCCGGAAACGGATGTGGCCAAACAGGCATCCTGGGGTGCGACCCGCGACAATCTGGTGCTGGGCGGCGCAGCTAACGGCATCGACGGTGCCCATATCCTGTCGCCGCTCCCCTATCTCATGCATACCGGCAAGGTGACGCAGAACAATAAACCGGTGCCGATGGCTATCCTCGCCCGGCTCAACCTAGACAGCCAGGGTATTTCCGTCGCCAAGGAATATGCCGATACCGGCGTGCAGCTCGATTCCTCCAAGCTGAAGGCCGCATTCGAGAAAAAGAAGGCGGAGGGCAAGGAGATCAAGGCCGCCATGACCTTCCCGGGCGGCACCCACGACCTCTGGATCCGCTACTGGCTCGCCGCCGGCGGCATCGATCCGAACAAGGACGTTTCGACCATCGTCGTTCCGCCGCCGCAGATGGTTGCCAACATGAAGGTCGGCAACATGGACGTGTTCTGTGTGGGCGAACCGTGGAACGAGCAGCTCGTCAACCAGGGCATCGGCTTTACCGCAGCCACCACCGGCGAGCTCTGGAAGGGTCATCCCGAAAAGGCGCTCGGACTGCGCGCCGACTGGATCGAAAAGAATCCCAATGCTGCCAAGGCCCTGCTGATGGCCGTCATGGAGGCCCAGCAGTGGTGCGAAAGCATGGACAATAAGGCGGAGATGGCTGAGATTCTCGGCAAGCGCCAATGGTTCAACGTTCCGACGAAGGACGTGCTCGGCCGCCTCAAGGGCGACATCAATTATGGCAACGGCCGCGATGTCAAGGCCACCGACCTCTATATGAAGTTCTGGAAACACGGCGCCTCCTACCCGTTCAAGAGCCACGATAGCTGGTTCATGACGGAAAACATCCGCTGGGGGTATCTGCCGGCGAGTACGGACATCAAGGCGCTGGTCAACCAGGTGAATCGCGAAGACATCTGGCGCGAGGCCGCCAAGGATCTCGGCGTCGCGGCGGCCGATATTCCCGCATCGTCTTCGCGCGGCAAGGAGACTTTCTTCGACGGCAAGGTCTTCGACCCTGAAAATCCCTCCGCCTATCTCGACAGCCTTTCGATCAAGGCTGTCTCGTGACCCGCTCCGGCGCGCGACGGCGCGCCGGCCTTTCATTCACGTGAGGAGCACGTTGATGTCCGCCCTGGCAAATAAAGAAAATCCCTCCATGGCCGCCTCTGCCACGCCGGCGGCAAAGGTTCTGCCATTTTCCGGCAAACACGGATCGCGGATCGATTTT
This sequence comes from Rhizobium acaciae, assembly GCF_025941625.1. NCBI lineage: Bacteria > Pseudomonadati > Pseudomonadota > Alphaproteobacteria > Hyphomicrobiales > Rhizobiaceae > Rhizobium > Rhizobium acaciae. The sequence continues at coordinate 197,902 of NZ_JAPCZO010000014.1, read as the reverse complement.
CGTCGAGCGGCACTGACCGCCCTTCGTAATGTCGTTCCGCCGGTCGTCGTGCTGGCACTCATCCTGCTCGTCTGGCAGGTGCTCTGTTCGTCGGCGGATGCGTCTTTGCCCTCGCCGCATCGGGTCTGGCAGGATAGTTATGACCTGATCGCCTATCCGTTTTTCAACTATGGCTCCCAGGATATCGGGCTCGGCTGGCGCGTGCTCATTTCGCTGCAGCGCGTTCTCTATGGCTTTGGGCTTGCCGCGGTCACAGGCGTCATCATCGGTGCGATCATCGGTCAGTCGGTCTGGGCGATGCGTGGCCTCGATCCGATCTTCCAGGTACTGCGCACGGTTCCGCCGCTCGCCTGGCTGCCGCTGTCGCTTGCGGCCTTCCAGGATTCCAACCCCTCGGCGATCTTCGTGATCTTCATCACGTCGATCTGGCCTGTCATCATCAACACCGCCGTCGGCGTCCGCAATATCCCGCAGGATTACCGCAACGTCGCGGAGGTGCTGCGCCTCAACCAGTTCGAGTTTTTCTGGAAGATCATGCTGCCTTCGGCAGCTCCTTACATCTTCACAGGCCTCAGGATCGGCGTTGGCCTCTCCTGGCTCGCCATCGTCGCGGCCGAAATGCTGACGGGCGGCGTCGGTATCGGCTTCTTCATCTGGGACGCATGGAACTCGTCGCGCCTTCCAGACATCATCGTCGCGCTCGCCTATATCGGCATCGTCGGCTTCGCCCTCGACAAGCTGGTGGCAGCACTTGGCAAACTCGTGACCCGCGGCGCTATGGCCAACTGAGGAACGCACTTATGAACGCCTATCTGAAGCTTGATCATATCGACAAACATTTCGATCGGGGCGGCGTGCGCGCCGAGGTCCTGAAGGACATCAACCTGACGATTTCCGCGGGCGAATTCGTCTCGATCATCGGCCATTCGGGCTGCGGCAAGTCCACCCTGCTCAACCTCATCGCCGGCCTGACCCCGGTATCCGCCGGCGCCGTGCTGCTTGAAAACCGTGAGGTCAACGGACCCGGCCCGGAGCGCGCCGTCGTCTTCCAGAACCACTCGCTGCTGCCCTGGCTGACGGTCTATGAGAACGTCAATCTCGCCGTCTCCAAACTCTTCAACCGAACGAAGACCAAGGCCGAGCGGCATGAGTGGGTGATGGCCAACCTCGACCTCGTGCAGATGGCGCATGCGAGGGATAAGCGGCCTTCGGAAATTTCAGGCGGCATGAAACAGCGCGTCGGCATTGCCCGTGCGCTGTCAATGGAGCCGAAGATCCTGTTACTCGACGAGCCCTTCGGCGCACTCGATGCATTGACCCGCGCCCATCTTCAGGATGCGGTGATGGATATCCACGCCCGGCTTGGCAACACGATGGTCATGATCACCCACGATGTCGATGAAGCGGTGCTGCTGTCCGATCGCATCGTCATGATGACCAACGGCCCGGCTGCCCGCATCGGCGAAGTGCTCGACGTGACCATGTCCCGTCCTCGCCATCGCATCGAACTCGCCTCCGATCGGACATATCTCAGATGCCGCGAAGCCGTGTTGAAGTTCCTCTACGAACGTCACCGCTTCATCGAAGCGGCGGAGTAGAGACCGGGACATAACCTCGGCGTTTGCCGGCCGTGGTTTTTTCGCCTTCGCAGCGGCGCCTGATTTCAGGCGTCGCGCCCTCTTTACTCCCCGGGCGTTGCAAATACCGCGCTGGCATCGCTGACAATTTCCACATGGGAATATGCCGCCTGCCCCGCGGCGGCTGCGTCCGCGCGCATGATCGCGGTGACGATCCGGCCGTGCTCCTCATAGGATTTTGCCAGACGCCCGGGCAGGCGGAACTGCGCCCGCCGAAAAGGCGCAAGCCGCGCCCGTGTCTGCGTCACCATCTCGAAGACATGATCATTATGCGCGCCGCGATAAAGCCGGGTATGGAATTCGGTATTGTGCGCCGAATATTCTTCTTCTGCGCCGGCATGCACGAGTCTCACCGATCCCCGATGCTCCAACTCCAGCGCGCGCCGCTCATCGACCGTCATACGCTCGGCCGAGAGCCTGGCGCAGATCGCTTCGAGCTCCGCCATCGCCTCGAACATCGAATGCAGATAGGCCTCAGTGACATTGGTCACGACGGCACTGCGGTTCGGCTCGCGCGCAATCAATCCCATGGCACCCAGCTCACGCAGAGCCTCGCGTACCGGCGTGCGCGAAACGTCGAAACGAGCCGCAAGCGACACCTCGTCCAGCTTCGCGCCCGGCAGGAGTTCACCCGTAACGATCATGTCGGCAATCGCCCGCACCATCTGTTCGACGGTGGTTCCGGTACGGATCACTTCTCTGCGCCTGGTCTGCTTCACGATACGAATCTGCTCACGTCAACACTCTGCATACAGATGCAGTTCGAGACTCGATAAGTCAAATCGGGCGGCGAAGATATTGTTAAATTTTCGCTTTCTGATGCCCGAAATACCTCGGGTAACTCGACTTTGTGCCAACTGCGCAGTCACAATGAACAAGAAATATCTATTGATTACTTTTTACGCAAGAATTCGATCAATCTGTATGCACTTTGCAACGTGCAAGTCTTGCGGTAACGAATAAACTATAAAAAACAATAGATTAATTTCTGGCACATGCATTGCATGCACTTTTCTGTACCCGTTCACAACCGGCCCAGCGCCGCAAGGAGCATTCCGATGACCAAACTCCTTTCCATGAACCGCCGCAATTTCCTCCAGGCTTCCGCTGCCGGTGCGCTTGCCGGCGCCATGCCGGGCCTGATCGCCTCCTCCGCCGCAGCCCAAGCCGCGCTGACCGTCGGCTTCATCTATGTCGGCCCCAAGGACGACTATGGTTACAACCAGGCGCATGCCGAAGGTGCCGCCATCATCAAGGCGCTGCCTGGCATCACCGTCGTCGAGGAAGAAAACGTGCCGGAGACCGTCGACGTCCAGAAGACGATGGAATCCATGATCAACCTCGATGGCGCGACCCTGCTCTTTCCGACCTCCTTCGGCTACTTCGACCCACACATGCTGGCCGTGGCCGCCAAACATCCCGACATCCAGTTCCGCCACTGCGGCGGCCTCTGGCAGGAAGGCAAGAACCCGGCCAACACGGGCTCCTACTTCGGCTACATCAACCAGGGCCAGTATCTCAACGGCATCACTGCTGGTTATGCGACGAAGAGCAAGAAGATCGGCTTCGTCGCCGCCAAGCCGATCCCGCAGGTTCTGCAGAATGTCAACGCCTTCCTGCTCGGCGCCCGCAGCGTCGATCCCTCTATCACCTGCCAGGTGATCTTCACCGGCGAATGGTCGCTCGCCGTCAAGGAGGCCGAAGCCACCAATGCGCTGGTCGACCAGGGCGCCGACGTCATCACCTGCCACGTCGACAGCCCCAAAGTGGTCGTTGAGACGGCTGCCGGCCGCGGCGCCTTCGTCTGCGGCTATCACGCCAACCAGAGCCCGCTTGCTCCCGAAAAATACCTCACCGGCGCCGAATGGGCCTGGGGCAACGTCTATAGCGACTTCGTCAAGAAGGCGCAGGCCGGCGAAAAGCTCGGCAACTTCGTGCGCGGCGGCCTGAAGGACGGCTTCGTGAAGATGAGTGCACTCGGCCCCGGTGTGTCCGCCGAGGGCCGCAAGGCCTTTGAAGCCACGCAGGCCGACATGATGAAGGGCGGCTTCTCGGTCTTCAAGGGACCGTTGAAGGACAACAAGGGCGACACCGTCGTCACCGCCGACAAGAGCTACGCCGAAGACGCGATCGAGCTCGAAAGCATGAATTATCTGGTCGAGGGCGTCGTCGGGTCCACGGCGTAAACCGCGAAGGGAGAAGCGCCATGACCATCGAGGCCAATGATCCCGCCATAGCCATCGCGGAAAAACCGGCTTCCCTGCGCCCCGTCCTCGAATGGATCGCGCGGCGGGCCGAGCCTGTTGCGATCGGCCTCGCGGCCATCCTGATCGGTCTTGCGCTCTTCTCCCTCTTCATCCTGGCGGTCGGCAAGTCGCCGGTCACCCTCTTCCAACTGATGTACACCGGTGGCTTCGGCAGCTGGTTTTCGGTGCAGAACAGCTTAAGTCGTGCCGCACCCCTTCTCCTGACGGCACTCTGCGTCGCCCTGCCCGCCCGTCTCGGCCTCGTCATCATCGGGGGGGAAGGAGCGGTCGTGCTGGGCGGCGTTGCCGCCGCAGCCATGGCTTTGCCGCTCGCCGGCACCGCGCCTGTCTTCCTCACCCTCATTCTGATGGCGATCGCTGCCATGGTGGTCGGCGGCATCTGGATCGGCCTTGCCGGTTTCCTGCGCCACTATCGCGGCGTTAACGAAACCATCTCGTCGCTGCTGCTCTCCTATATCGCCATTGCCCTGATGAACCAGTTCGTCGAAGGGCTGTTGCGCGACCCGGCCAGCCTCAACAAGCCGTCGACCAAGCCGCTGCCGGCGGAATATATGCTCGGCAATATTCCAGGCATGGACGTGCATTGGGGCCTGGTCATCGGCATCCTCGCCTGTGTGGTCTCCTGGATCGTCATCGAGGCGACGAGCTATGGTTTTGCCGCCCGCATCGCCGGCGGCAACGTGCGCGCCGCGCAGATCCAGGGGCTGCCGGTCGGCAAGCTGATCGCCGGATTTACCGCGCTTGCCGGCAGCTTTGCCGGTCTGGCGGGCATGATCGAAGTGGCGGCGGTACAGGGAAGTGCCAATGCCTCGCTTGCCGCCGGCTACGGTTATACCGGCATCCTCGTCGCCTTCCTTGCCAGGCACAATCCGCTGGCGATCATCCCGGTGGCGATCCTGCTCGGCGGCATCGACGCCTCGGGCGGCCTCATCCAGCGGCGCATGGGCCTGCCGGATGCGACGGTTCTGGTGCTGCAGGGCACGCTCTTCATCGTCATTCTGTTCTGCGAGACCTTCTACGGCCGCTTCAAGATCTTCAATCCCGACCTCTGGAAAAGGAGCCTCTGATGGAAGAGACAGGCATCGGCATCTGGGGCGTGCCGCTGGCGATCTTCGCAGGCGCCATCCGCGTTTCCACCCCCTTCATCTTCGTCAGCCTCGGCGAGACGATCACCGAACGTTCCGGCCGCATCAATCTCGGCCTGGAAGGCACGCTCGTTTTCGGCGCCATGACGGCCTATGCGGTGGCTGTCATGACCGGCTCGCCGACCCTCGGCGTGCTGGCCGCAATGGTTGCAGGCGCGATCTTCGGCCTCATCCACGGCTGGATCTGCAAATTTCCGAAAGTCAACGACATTGCCATCGGCATCGCCATGATGCAGTTCGGTCTCGGCATGGCGTTCTTCCTCGGCAAATCCTTCATTCAGCCGGTGGCGCCGAAACTGCCCTCGATCGCGCTCGGCGGCTGGTCGAGCACTCCGCAGATCCAGGCGGCGCTCAATATCAACGTGCTGTTCTTCATCGGCGCGGCCCTTGCCCTCTTCCTGTTCTGGGCCTTCAAGAACACCCGCATCGGCCTGATCCTGCGCGTCGTCGGCGACAGCACCGACGCGGCCCGGGCCATGGGCATCAACCCGGACCGGGTTCGCTTGCTGGCGACGGCAGTGGGCGGTTCGCTGGCGGCAATCGGCGGCGCCTATCTCTCGCTCTATTACCCGGGCTCATGGAACGAAGGCATCTCGTCGGGCCAGGGCCTGATGGCCGTGGCCCTCGTCATCTTCGCCCGCTGGAACCCGATCGGCTGCTTCCTCGCTGCCCTGCTTTTCGGCGGCGCCGGCGCGCTCGGCCCGGCGCTGCAATCGGTCGGCGTCACACAAGGCTACTACCTTTTTTACGCCGCGCCTTACGTGCTCACCCTCGTCATCCTGATCGCCACCTCCTCGCCCACCCGCTCGCTCGCCGGTGCGCCGGGCGCGCTGTCGCTCACGAAATAACGGAGCTTTCCGATGAACGGACTTGGTGGTCTCAACAAATCCGAACACGGCGTCGGCATCGGCCTCGTTCAGCTCCAGCTGCCGGTGACCGTCAGCAAAGCTGACTTGGCAAAACAGACGCAGGTGATCGTCGATCTGGTGGCCAAGGCGCGGCGCAACCAGCCGGGCATGGACCTCGTCGTCTTTCCCGAATACGCGCTGCACGGCCTCTCCATGGACATCAATCCGGAGATCATGTGCACGCTCGACGGGCCGGAGGTCGCGGCTTTCAAGCAGGCCTGCAGAGACAACCGGATCTGGGGCTGCTTCTCGATCATGGAGCTCAATCCCGGCGGCATGCCCTATAATTCCGGCATCGTCATCGACGACCAGGGCGAGCTGAAGCTCTATTATCGCAAGATGCATCCCTGGATCCCCGTCGAGCCCTGGGAGCCCGGCGATCTTGGCATCCCTGTTATCGAAGGCCCCCGAGGCGCCAAGCTCGCGCTGATCATCTGCCATGACGGCATGTTCCCGGAGATGGCGCGCGAATGCGCCTATAAGGGCGCCGAAATCATGATCCGCACGGCCGGCTACACGGCGCCGATCCGCGACGCTTGGCGCTTCACCAATCAGGCCAACGCCTTCTGCAACCTGATGGTTACCGCCAATGTCTGCATGTGCGGCTCGGACGGCACGTTCGATTCGATGGGCGAAGGCATGATCTGCAATTTCGACGGCACGATCATCGCCCACGGCACCTCCGGCCGGCCCAACGAGATCATCACCGCCGAGGTGCGTCCTGACCTGGTGCGCGAGGCCCGGCTCGGCTGGGGCGTGGAGAACAACATCTACCAGTTCTGCCATCGCGGCTATGTCGCCGTCGCCGACGGCGCGCAGGATGCGCCCTACACCTACATGCACGATCTTGTTGCCGGCAAATACCGCCTGCCATGGGAAGACGAGATAAAGGTCAAGGATGGCACGTCCTGCGGATTTGACAAGCCGACGCGCCGTTACGGCGAACCCCTCAAACCTGCTGCGGAATAGGAGAGAGAATGATGGACGCGATGGTCGAAACCGAAGGGCACTTTATCGACGCCGATCCGTATCCGTGGCCCTATAACGGGGCTCTGCGGCCTGATAACACCACCCTCATCATCATCGACATGCAGACCGATTTCTGCGGCAAGGGCGGTTATGTCGACCATATGGGCTACGACCTGTCGCTGGTGCAGGCGCCGATCGAACCGATCAAACGCGTGCTGGCCGCCATGCGGGCCAAGGGCTACCACATCATCCATACCCGCGAAGGCCATCGCCCCGACCTCGCCGACCTGCCGGCCAACAAACGCTGGCGCTCGCAGCGCATCGGCGCCGGCATCGGCGATCCCGGCCCCTGCGGCCGTATCCTGACGCGTGGCGAACCCGGCTGGGACATCATCCCCGAACTCTACCCGATCGAAGGCGAGACGATCATCGACAAGCCCGGCAAGGGTTCGTTCTGCGCTACCGACCTCGAACTCATCCTCAGCCAGAAGCGCATCGAAAACATTATCCTTACAGGCATCACCACCGATGTCTGCGTCTCGACGACGATGCGCGAGGCGAACGACCGCGGCTACGAATGCCTGCTTCTGGAGGACTGCTGTGGTGCGACCGACTATGGAAACCACCTCGCCGCCATCAAGATGGTGAAGATGCAGGGCGGCGTCTTCGGCTCGGTCTCCAATTCCGCGGCTCTAGTCGAGGCGCTACCCTGATGCCGTCATTGCGTGCCCATGTCTTTCGCGTGTCAGCCGACGGCCCCGATGACGTTGCCGGCGTCGAGGCGCTCTTTGCCAGCGGCCTTCAGGCGAACAACGTCGTCGCCGTTCTCGGCAAGACGGAAGGCAACGGCTGCGTCAATGATTTTACCCGCGGTTATGCCACCCGCAGCTTCGAGACATTGTTCAGTAGATATGGCGTCGACGGCGTCTCGATCATCATGTCCGGCGGCACCGAGGGTGCGCTCTCGCCGCATTGGACGGTTTTTGCGCGTGAAACCGTAGAAACCCCGGGCGAACGGGCGCTGGCCATTGGTGTGTCGCGTACCCCCGCGCTGCCCCCCGAACATCTTGGGCGCCGGGAACAGATCCTGCTCGTTGCCGAAGGCGTGAAGTCCGCGATGAGGGATGCCGGCATCGATGATCCCGCCGATGCCCATTTCGTGCAGATCAAGTGTCCGCTGCTCACCTCGCGCCGGATTGCCGAGGCCGAGGCAGCAGGCAGGACGGTCGCAACCCACGACACGCTGAAATCTATGGGCCTCTCGCGCGGCGCTTCGGCTCTCGGCGTCGCCGTGGCACTCGGCGAGATAGATGCGACATCGATCAACGATGCCGACATCTGCACACGTTTCGATCTCTTTTCCCGCTGCGCCTCATCCTCGTCAGGGGTCGAACTCACCGATCACGAAATCATCGTCCTCGGCATGAGCGCAAAATGGTCCGGTCCGCTGTCGATCGACCACGCGGTCATGCGGGATGCGATCGACGCGCATTCCGTCAGGAAAGCCCGCGAACGCCTGCCAGAAAACAGCCGGCTGGCGGCGGTTCTCGCCAAGGCCGAGCCGGACCCGTCCGGCAGGATCGGCGGCAGGCGCCACACGATGCTCGATGACTCGGATATTGCAGGCACCCGCCATGCCCGTGCCTTCGTCGGCGGCGTTCTCGCCGGCATCTTCGGCATTACCGATCTCTATGTGTCCGGCGGCGCCGAACACCAGGGTCCGCCCGGCGGCGGTCCCGTCGCCATCATCGTCGAAAAGGAGCAATGAAGTGAGCACAGTCCGCGACACGCCCCTTCCGCAAGCCGGCAAGGCCGTCGGCATCGAGACGCTCGATATGACCATGCGTTTCGGCAGCTTCACCGCGCTCGACAACGTCTCGATCGCCGTTCCGGCCGGGTCTTTTCACGCGCTTCTCGGCGAAAACGGCGCCGGCAAGTCGACACTCGTCAAATGCATCATGGGCTTCTATCACGCAACGTCAGGCTCGTTGTCGGTCGACGGCCGCGAGGTGGCGGTGGCCTCACCCAAGGATGCCGCGGCCTATGGGCTCGGCATGGTCTACCAGCATTTCACACTGGTTCCCTCTCTGACCGGCGCGGAAAACCTGGTCATCAGCCGTACCGAAGTACCCGCGGTGATCAACTGGGCCAGGGAACGCAAAGATCTGGCGGGTTTCATGGAACGCATGCCGTTCAAGATCCCGCTCGACAGGCCGGTCAGCGAACTCGCGGCCGGCGAAAAACAGAAACTCGAAATCGTCAAGCAGCTCTATCTCGGTCGCTCCTTCCTCGTGCTCGACGAGCCGACCTCGGTGCTGACGCCGGCCGAAGCCGATGAGATGCTCGGCATCGTCCGCGGGATGACCGAGCGCGGCGAGCTCACCGTGCTGATGATCTCCCACAAGTTCCACGAGGTGACGAAGTTCGCTGATGCCGTCTCGATCCTGCGGCGCGGCAAGCTGGTCGGTACCGGCAAGGTCGATGAGCTCTCCACCGCCGAGATGGCGGCGATGATGATCGGTGACGTCAAGCTCGCCGAGCTCGACAGCCGTCTGCCGGTGGCGGAAGCGGCCAAATCCGTGCTCACTGTAAGCCAGGTGAAAGCTCCGGATCGCTCCGGCCTGAAGACGATCGAGATCGACGCGCTGACGGTCCGCTCCGGCGAGATCGTCGGCATCGCCGGCATATCGGGTAACGGCCAGAAGGAGCTGACGGAAATTCTGGCCGGCCAACGCCCGACCGATAGCGGCGAGGTCATGGTCAATGGAGAGACTTACGGCGCCACCCGTGACGAGACCCGCAAGAACAGGGTGCGTTTCATCCCTGAAGAGCCGTTGCAGAATGCCTGTGCGCCCAAGATGACCGTGAGCGAGAACCTTGCGTTCCGCACCTTCGACTTGAAGCTGGACGGCAAGGACGCGATCTGGCTGAACAAGAGCAGTATGAAGAAGCGTGCCTCGGCGCTGATCTCCGACTTCAAGGTCAAGACGGCCTCTTCCTCCTCGCCGATCGCAGCGCTCTCGGGCGGCAACGTGCAGCGTGCCGTACTGGCCCGTGAACTGACCGGCGAGGTCGATCTGCTGATCGTCTCGAACCCCTGTTTCGGCCTCGATTTCTCGGCGGTTGCCGAAATCCGCGCCCGGATCATGAAGGCCCGCAATTTAGGTGCCGCGGTGCTGCTGCTCTCCGAAGACCTCGACGAACTGCTCGAGATGTCCGACCGCATCATGGTCATTTCAGAAGGCAAGCTGGTTTACGAGACACCGGCGCGCTCGGCCGATATCGGCGTGATCGGCGCCCACATGGCGGGACATCACTAATGATGGGGATCAAGGCAGAGCCTTTCGCCTTTCCGGTGAAGCACGATGAGCTCGCGCTCATCGTCATCGACATGCAGCGCGATTTCGCCGAGCCCGGCGGCTTCGGCGCCAGCCTCGGCAATGATGTCAGCCGCATCACCAGGATCGTGCCTGACGTCAAGCGCCTCATCCAGGGCTTCCGCAATGCCGGCCTGCCTGTGATCCATACGATGGAGTGCCACCGGCCTGATCTCTCCGACCTGCCGCCGGCCAAACGCGATCGCGGCAATCCTGCGCTCAGGATCGGCGACGAAGGCCCGATGGGCCGCATCCTGATCTCCGGCGAACCCGGCACGGCAATTCTTCCGGAACTCGCTCCGGTGAAGGGCGAAGTCGTCATCGAAAAACCCGGCAAGGGCGCCTTCTACGCGACCGACCTCGGCGCCGTGCTGCAGCAGAAGGGCATTCGTCAGCTCGTCTTTGCCGGTGTCACCACCGAAGTCTGTGTGCAGACGACGATGCGCGAAGCAAACGACCGCGGCTATGAATGCCTGCTCGCCGAGGAGGCGACGGAAAGCTATTTCCCCGAATTCAAATCTGCCGCCATCGCCATGATCCGCGCCCAGGGCGCGATCGTCGGCTGGACCGCCCATGTCGACGACATTCTGGAAAGCATTGCCCATGCCTGAAACGACCCGCGAACGCTTGACGTCAGGCGGCTGGAAGGAGCTGGAATTCGGCCCATTCCGCGATGCTGTCACCATTCACTGGATCCGCCCCTTCGAGGGCGACCAGCCGGGCGTGGCGCTGTTGAAATATGAGCCCGGCGCCTCGGTTCCCCGCCATCGCCATGAGGGGCTCGAAACCATCCTGGTGCTCGATGGCGTTCAATCCGACGAGACGGGCGATTACATCAGCGGCAGTTATATCGTCAATGCGCCGGGCAGCGAACATTCGGTCTGGAGCGAGAACGGCTGTGTCGTGCTCATCCAGTGGGACCGGCCCGTGAAAATATTCGAAGACGAAATTGCCTGAAGCCGACACCGGCCTTGGAGGTCTGCCCGACGATCGGGAAGGACATGAACGTCACAGCAGCATCGAGGCTCCGCGATCGATGTAGGTATCCAGGAATTGCTCGAGCCGGGGGTTTCTCGGTCGTTTGAAGACGTCTTGCGGCGGGCCGGTGAACAGCACCTTGCCGTGATCGAGAAAGACGATCTGCTGGCCGACCGTTGCTGCAAATCCGATCTCGTGGGAGACGACGACCATCGTCATGCCCTCGGTGGCGAGATCGCGCATGACGTTCAGCACTTCGCCGGTCAGCTCGGGATCGAGTGACGAGGTCGGCTCGTCAAAGAGCATGATCTTCGGGTTGAGGGCAAGCGCCCGGGCGATGGCAACGCGCTGCTGCTGCCCTCCCGAGAGCTGCGACGGATAATGCCCTGCCCGGCCTTCGAGGCCGACCTTGACGAGCTGGGCCATTGCCCGCTCTTCAGCATCCCTACGGCTCATCTTGTGAACGGTCTTCAGCGCTTCGCTGACATTGCCGAGCGCCGTCATATGCGGCCAGAGATTGAACTGCTGAAAAACCATGCCGATCTGCGATCGAATTTGTCGGTTCACAGCAGCTGGTACCCGCTCACGGACGCCCTTGGCGTTTCCCGCAAAGCCAAGCACCTCGCCGTTGACGGTAATCGTCCCTTTGGTCGATTCCTCGAGAAAGGCCATACAGCGCAGCAGCGTACTCTTGCCGGAACCCGACGGGCCGATGACGCAGGAAACCTGTCCCTGCACGATATCGAGATCGATGCCGTGCAGCACGGTGGAGCCGCCGAAGGTCTTGACGAGATTTTTGACTGCGATCGCAGGAACGCTCATATGTTGAAAAACCTGAATCTGGTGAGTTTCGTTTCGGCGAGATGACCGAGCCAACCGGTGATTTCGACCAAGGCCCAGTAGAACAGGGCGAGCACGAAGAGCGCCTCGACGAAAGCATATTGCTGCGAGCCGATGGCGCTCAATGTCGCCGTCAATTCCGGCACGGTGATGATCGACAGCACGGCCGTCTCCTTCATCAGGATGACCGTCATGTTGACCGAAGGCGGCAGCACCAGCATGGTCATCTCCGGCAATAATATGCGTCGGATGATCTGCCCTTGTGTCAGGCCAACGCATATCCCGGCCTCGATATGCCCCTTCGGGACGGCGGCAAAGCCCGAGCGGAAGATCTCACTGAAATAGGCCGCGCCATAGATGGAAAGGCCGATGACGCCTGCCGGGATCGGATCGAGAGACAATCCGACGAATGGCCCGCCGTAGTAGACGAGGAATATCTGAATCAGGAAGGGCGTGCCGCGGAGCACCGCGATGACGATGCCGAACGCCTTGTCCAGCATGACGCCGCCAAAACGTCTGGCGACGGCGATAAGGAAGCCGAGCACAGCAGCGGCCGGGGTGGTGATGATCCAGATGACGATGGTGACCCATGCACCGCTGAGGATATCCGGCAAGTTGCTGAAGATCACATTGATGTCGAAGGTCATCGCGGCACTCCCGGCAGGGAGCGTTCGACTAGGCCGCCCGCAAGAGCAACGATCCAATTGATGACGAGATAGATCAGCCCGGCGGAAGCGAAAATTTCGAGCGGCAGGAAGGTACTGCCGGCAAGATCCTGGGCCATGCGCGTCAACTCGATGACCCCGACGACCGAGACCAGCGAAGACGCCTTCAGGATAAGGATCGCTTCGTTGATGAGCGCCGGAAAGGTCAGGCGGAGGGCGATCGGCGCCTTGATACGGCGGAAGATCTGAACGGGTGTCATGCCGACCATTTCAGCCGACTCGACAAGGCCCGAGGGAACGCTGGAAAAACCGCCGCGCAGATTTTCAGCCTGATAGGCTGCCGTACACAGCGAAAGACCAATGATGGCTGCAACGATGCTCGGCACGTTGATGCCGATTGCCGGCAGCAGGTTATAGATCAGCAGCAGTTGCACCAGCAGCGGCACGCCACGAAAGAAACTGATAAAAATCCGCGCCTGCAACGCGAAGAACCGTTGCCGTGAAAGCAGCATGGCGGAAACGACGATGGCGATCGCAAAGCCGATCAGGATAGAAACCACGCTGATCGTCACCGTGTAGATCGCGGCTTGCAGAAGCAGTTCGAAAAGCTTGATGGACATGGGAGGTGTTTGCCTGGACGCTGCGGCCGCGAACTCTGATGCCACGGCAGATTGCGCCCCGACCGATGGCGGGGCGCGTTCGTTTCACCGGCAGCCAATCAGAATGCCGGGTCCTTGACAGCATCCGGCGTATCAAAAGATGCACCGAACCACTTCTTCTGCAGTTCAGCCATGCGCCCGTCTGCCTTGATCTTGAGCATCGCGGCATCGATCGCGTCCATCAGCGGCGCGTGATCGGCATCCTTGAGGCCGATGAAGCCGAAATAGGACTTCTTCCCGAATGGCGGCAGGACGACTTCGAACGTGTCCTTTCGCTGGCTGGCGACGAAGGCGATATTGGGCAGCGAATTGGCAACGCCGGCAATGCGGCCGGCTGCGAGATCGGCGTAGGATTCGGTAAAGGCCGGATATTCGCGCACATCGACCTTGGCCGGCAGCGTCTCGGAGAATTCCTTCAGCTGGTCGAGCTGGGCAGTTGCCTTGCCGACACCGATCGTCTTGCCGGCAATATCTTCCGGCTTGCTGATCGTCGTGTCGCCGGCCTTCTTCAGGATGGCAATCGTCGCTTCGGCGATCGGCGGCGTGAAGCGATAGCGCTCCAAGCGCTTCTTGGTGATCGTTGCAGGACCTGCGACGACATCGAACTTGCCGGCCTCAAGCGCCGGGAAGACGCCATCCCAGGGAAGCGCCACCCACTCGATCTTGACGCCGAGTTCCTTGCCGATTTCGGCAAAAAGGTCGACGTTCAAACCGGTGTGTTCACCGGCATCGATATAGTCGAACGGTGCGAAAGCGGTTTCGGTGCCAACCTTGAGGGTGCCGGCTGCCTTGACGGCTGCCAGCGTGTCGGCTGCATGGGCGGAAACGGCTGCTCCGATGAGGAGCGCAGCGCCGACCAGACCCTTCAGCAGTGAATGTGCCTTCATGATCATCTCTCCAGTTTTTATTCCCCCGGCGGAGGAGTTTTGGTTCCCGACTTCGATTTCCTCTGCGCGGATTTCTGTGTTCCGCTTTTGACTATACAAATAGATATAGGCTGGCCTAGAGTGTCAATGTAAAAGACGAGGAACGCAAAATTTGTGCCGGGTGGCAGCGATCTCGCCGGTATGACCGTTCAGCATTCATGATCGTTGACGCCTAATGAGGTGCGGGCTTGGTGTCGATTTATCAGCGGATTTTCATGGATATCGAGGCGAAGATCATCAGTGGCGCCTGGCGGCCTGGTGACCGTATTCCCGTCGAGCACGAACTGGTAGCGGAATATCGATGCTCGCGGATGACGGTCAGCAAGGCGCTGTCGGCGCTCGCCGAGCGAGGCATGATCGTCAGACGGCGCAAGACCGGTTCGTTCGTCGCATCGCCCCAGATCGACCGCACGGTGATGGATATCCAGGATATCAGCACCGAAGCGAAACTGGCCGGGCACGAGCACCGCTTCGAAATCCTCGCCCGCAAGATCGAGCGCCTTGGAGAGGCGGAGGCGCAGCAGCTGTCGGAGCCTGCCGACGCAGAGGTCCTCAGGCTTCAATGCCTGCATATCGTCGACGGCAGACCGAATGCCATCGAGCGACGGATCATCATGCTCGATGCCGTGCCAGGGGCGAGAGAAGAGAGCTTCGCCTCGATCCCGCCCGGCAAATGGCTGCTTGAGCAAGTGCCCTGGTCCAAGGCCAAACACGTCATTCGTGCCGTCTCGGCCGATACCGTGACGGCCCGGATCCTGCAGACGGAGAGGGGCGAGGCCTGCCTTAGCCTCATCCGCCAGACCTGGCAGAACGGCCGCACGGTGACATATGTCGAGTTTACCCATCCAGGCGACCGGTTCCAGTTTGCAGGGACGTTTCATCCGGCAGCAAATTGAGTTCGACGCCAATCACGAGAGGTTCTGCAAGTGACCGATGAGCGCTTCAAGACGATCCCGCTGAAGGGCTTGCAGGCCTTCGAGGCGGTGGGGCGCTGCGGCGGTGTGACGGCCGCGGCACTGGAACTCAACGTATCGCCGGGAGCCATCAGCCAGCAGGTTCACAAAATCGAAAGCTTCCTTGGCGTTTCGCTTCTGGAGCGTAGCGGACGAACCGTCGAGCTGACTGCCTGGGGTCGGCTCTACCACCAGGAGATATCGAAGGGATTTGAGCAATTTGCGCTCGCCGGGCAACTGCTGGAAAAGGCGCGCAACGAGACAGCATTGGTTCTCAGTGCGCTTTCCTCCGTCGTCAACAAATGGATCGGCAGGCGCATCTTCGACTGGCAGGCGCTTCATCCCGACGTGCAGGTGAGGATCATCGGACGCGACAGAGAGCCCCGCATCGGCTTCGACGATATCGATTTCCGCGTCAGCTACGGATCGGACGTGCTGCAGCACGAACATTATACCGAGCTGTTTCGCGATTGGGTCGTGCCAGCCTGCTCGCCGGCATTGATGCGCGATCGCGCACATGCGGCGCGCGACCTCTTTGAACAACCCCTCCTCCATGTCGAGTGGGAACGGCACTTCACCCCCTATCCCAGCTGGGCGGAGTTTGCCGCCAAGGCCGGCGTCTCCTTCGACGCGTCAACGCCGGGCCTTTCCTTCACCCTGTCGAGCAGTGCGATTGACGCCGCCGTCAACAAGCGCGGCGTCGTGCTCGCACAAATGTCGATGATATCAGATGAGCTCGAGGCGCAAACCCTCGTCATTCCCGTCGACCTGCGCATTGCACTGCGCGAAAGCTATTTTCTCGCCTGGGATCGGGCGGCCTTGCAGAAGCCCCACGGGCGCGAATTCCGCGATTGGCTCGTCGCTATTTCCCGTCAGCAGGCTTTGGCATCGGCTCCCAAGTCAACACTTTAGAAAAACTAAAACGGAACTCAGCTGCGCGATATTGATGAAAATTTGCGCCTGGCGATAATTTACGCAGTCGCCCTCCACCGTTGGCGGCGTGGCCGACATAGCAGGAGAGCTCGATGGCGCGAACTGACAAGATGAAACTCGGGACTTTCGTCTATACGTTCGGCTTTCATCCCGCCTCCTGGCTGCATCCGGCAAGCGACGTCAACGGCGCCAACGACTTCGCTCATCTGCTCGATGTCGCCAAACGATCCGAGGCAGCCAAGTTCGATTTCATGTTCATGGCGGATTCTCCTGCCGCTGCCGTCGGCGATCCCAGTGCGCTTGCCCGCATTCCGACCAAGATGAACCGTTTCGAACCCCTCTCGCTGCTTTCGGCTCTCGCGGTCACCACCAACGATCTCGGTCTTGTGGCGACGGTCTCGACGAGTTACTACGAGCCATACAATGTCGCGCGCCTGTTCGCCTCGATCGACCATCTGAGCAAGGGACGCGTCTGCTGGAACGTCGTCACGTCAGACCACGACGAAACCGGCTACAACTTCAATCGCGAGGGGCTGGACCCACATGCGCTGCGTTACGAGTGCGGCAACGAGTTCGTCGACGTCGTGTTCGGCCTCTGGGACAGCTTCGAGGAAGGCGCACTGCTTCTCGACCGTGAAAACGGTGTCTACTATGACAAGGACAAGCACCACACGCTCAATCACAAAGGCAAGCACTTCCAGGTTCGCGGACCCCTCAACATCGCGCGGACGCCCCAAGGCCGTCCCGTGATCGCCCAGGCGGGCGGCTCGGAACCCGGAATGGACATGGCGGCACGCACGGCCGAGATCGTCTTCAGCCTTGCATCGAATATCGACCGCAACCGGGCCTTCTACGAAAACGTCAAGCGCCGGATGCCGGCCTTTGGGCGCGATCCCGACGACCTGAAAATCATGCCGGGCATCGTGATCAACGTCGGTGAAACCGAAGCCGAGGCAAAGGCGAAGGTCGATTATCTGATCGACAAGATGCATCCCGATGTCGGCCGGCTGATGCTCTCCGAATTCCTCGAGGCGGACCTGCGCGATGTCGCTCTCGACAAGCCCTTCCCCATGGATCGGCTGCCGGCGGCGCCGAAGGGATCACGCGCCTTGTTCGACGAGCTGGTCGATTTCGTCAGAAGCGGCCGCACCGTCGGCGAACTCATCCGGCACTATGCCGAGAAGCATACCGGAAACGGCATCACAGGCACGCCGGCCCAGATCGCCGACTACATGGAGGAATGGTTCGAGACGCGTGCGGCCGACGGCTTCATCCTGATGTTCCCGACCTTGCCGTCCAGCCTCGACGACTTCGTGCGGCTTGTGCTGCCCGAGCTTCGGCGCCGCGGGCTGTTCCGCGAGGAATACGAGGGCAAGACCCTGCGCGAAAACCTCGGTCTTTCAATGCCTGTCAATCGCTTTGCCAAAACACAAGAGCCAGCCCGATGAGTGTCGAGGCTTTGATCAGCGAAGCGGACTTCAAGCTTTCGATGCGTCATCTAGCGGGTGCGGTCAGCGTGATTACGGTCGGCGATGGAAAAGACCGCACCGGCTTCACGGCAACGTCGGTCTCCTCGCTTTCGGCGGAGCTGCCGTCCGTCATCGTCAGCCTCAACCGAGCGTCTTCCTCATGGCCGGCGCTGCAGCGGTACGGCTGCTTCTGTGTCAACGTGCTCGCCGCCGACCAGCAGCAGGTGGCGCAATCCTTTGCCGGCCTTGACGGCCGAAAGGGCGCCGAACGCTACGTCGATGCGGGATGGTATCGCCTCAAGACCGGCGCGGCCGCCCTTGAAAATGCCCTGACGGTCGTGGACTGCAAGCTCGAAACCGCATTCCACTATCATTCCCATGCAATCTTGGTCGGGCATATCCGCGCGATCGAAATCCGGCAGGGCATAGGGCCGCTGCTTTACTGGCGCGGTGGCTACCATGAACTTCCGGCAGACGTCGATCGCCGCAACCTAGCGAAGGCGCTCCGACAATAGCCCGATCGAGGCGATATCCGCATTGGCAAAGGCAAGTCTGAGGTAACGCTCCTGGCCTTCGCCGAAATAGGCGCCGGGCAAACAGACGATGCCGGATTCCTTGGCGAGTTTTTCGGCAACTTGGGAAGACGTTCGATCGGCGTGGGGATGGCGGACAAAGGCGAAATAGGCGCCGATCGCGCCGATTTCCCAATCCGGCAGCCCAGAAAAGACCTGCCTCAACGCATCCGCCCGGCGGGCGATCTCGAGCCGGTTGCCAGCCCGCCAGTCGGCGAGCGCCGGGATCGACGAGGCAACGGCGATCTGAGGCGAGCGCGGTGCGCAGATCTGCATATTGTCCATCACCTTGGCGATCTCGGCGACAAGTTTGGGGCCTGCTGTGATTGCACCCAGCCGATGACCGGGGATGCAGAAGGATTTCGAAAAGCTGTAGAGAAGGACGAGCGTATCCTCCCAGTCCGGCTCCGAGAGAAGAGAGTGCGGCCGTCCGTAATTCTCGCCGAGGAAATCGCGATAGGTTTCATCGAGAACCAGCCAGGCGCCATATTTCCGGCAGAGAACGAAAAGCTCATGCAGTAGGCTCGGCGGATACACCGCCCCGGTGGGATTGTTGGGTGTCACGACGGCAAGCATCTTCGCGCCCGCCGCAAGGGCCGCCTCGGCCGAAGCCGGATCGGGAAGAAATCCATTGGCGGGATCGCAATCGACCAATCGCCGCCCGATTCCCAGCATCGACAGCGTCGTGTCGTAGTTGAAATAGAAGGGATTGGTCAGCGCCACCGTATCGCCCGCGCCCGCAAGCGCGATCGCCGTACACATGAACGCCTGATTGCAGCCGGCGGTAATGTGGATATTGCCGGCGGAAAGGTTGGCACCGTAAAGCTCGGCAAGATGAGCCGCGTAGGCCTTGCGCAACAGAGGTTCGCCTTCGATCGGCCCGTATCCCGTCATCGCCTGCTGCCCGGCCGCTTCGCCCAGAAGTCGAAGCATCTCCGGATGCGCGGGATAGCCGGGCACGGCTTGCGACAGATCGATGAGCGGCCCTTTTTCTCCTTTGTATTCGCGGCTCCAGGCGACGACGGAAGGAATGGGCGGGGCGGAGAGACGGGCAACGAGGGTATTGGGTTTTGCAGCGATCATGTCGATTTCTCTTTGATACCGATTGCTACAACGATACCAATTGCTTTCTCAACCTCTTTGTCTGACGAGACAGACCTGAAGCGGAGACACATGCGCATGGTGTGGGACAAAACGCGGCTCGAACAGCTGCGCGCAGAATTTGCAGACGCCAATGGCGGCGAGATATTCGATGAGAAGTTTCGGAGAGTGGCGGAGAAGATCATCTCCAAGAGCGGCACGAGACTGGCGCCCTATGCCGGAATACCGACTTTCCTCAGCGCACCCTACATGCAGATCGCGGCCGAGGATCCGGACTTCGGCAATCTCCAGGTTGCGATTACCGGGATCCCCATGGATCTTGGCGTCACCAATCGCCCGGGCTCGCGTTTCGGACCGAGAGCACTTCGCGCCATCGAAAGGATCGGCCCCTACAATCACGTTCTCGCCACAGCGCCGGTCTTCGATCTTCGGGTCGCCGATATCGGCGATGTCCAGTTCCAAAGCCGTTACCGGCTGGAACTCAGCCATGACGACATCGAAAAGCGCATCGGCCAGATCGTCGATGCCGGCGTTGCCCCGCTTTCCGTCGGCGGCGATCATTCCATCAGCCACCCGATTTTGAAGGCCATCGGCCGGCAGCAACCGGTCGGCCTCATTCATATTGATGCCCATTGCGATACAAGCGGCGCTTTCGATCAGACGAAGTTTCATCACGGCGGGCCGTTCCGCAATGCGGTGCTGGACGGCGTGCTTGATCCGACAAGGACGATCCAGATTGGCATCCGTGGTTCGGCGGAATATTTGTGGGAATTCTCCTATGCCTCGGGAATGACCGTGATCCACGCAGAGGACATCAGCGGGATGGGGATTCCTGCCGTCATTGCCAAGGCAAAATCCATCGTCGGCGACGGCCCCACCTATCTTTCCTTCGACGTCGACAGCCTCGATCCGAGCTTTGCGCCTGGCACGGGCACGCCCGAGGTCGGTGGATTGACCACGCGTGAAGTCCTTGAACTGATACGCGGGCTGAAAGGGATAAACCTGGTGGGCGGCGATGTCGTCGAAGTTGCCCCGCAATATGACGCAACGACCAACACAGCGCACGCCGCAGCACAAGTGCTCTTTGAGATTCTGAGCCTCATGGTGTTTAGTCCCTCGATCGGCAAACGTTAAGGCCAACCTCTCGGTCATCTCCATGTCATTCGTGGCGATGAGCAGTATTGCTGCGAAGGCTGTATCGCCACACGAGGCTCTAGCCAACCTCGCTCAAAAATTCTTCGGTCTCCATGAGTTCGAGCTGCACGGAAAACCGATCCTGCAGAAGTTCCAGCGACGCGTCATGCGTATCGTCGGCGCCGCTGCACACGGCGTCTCTCAGGACGATGACACGATAGCCGAGATCGATCGCGCCGAGCGTCGTGGCAAGCACGCAGATATCCGTTTCACCGCCCGTTATCACAAGCGTGTCGACCCGCTCCGACTGAAGGATCGGATGTAGGCGGCCGTCGATCCAAGGCGAATAGGTGCGTTTGTCGAAGTGCCTTGCCGGCGGAACCAGCGATGCCAGCGATGAAACGAGATCGATGAGGCCGCGCGGAAGATGTTCGCCCGTCATCATCCACCATTTCCGGTAATAATCCCGCCATTTCCCCGGCATGTCGTCCGCACGCTCGGGTGGCAGGAAGCGGGTAAAGATCGTTCGGGATGGATGCCGCCCGGCCAGCTCTTCGATCTGGGGAGAGACCCGTGCCATCCAGGGAACGTGCCACGGCGTGTCTTCGGCAAACATCCGCTGCATGTCGACGCAAAGGTGCCGCCACTCCCCGACCTCGCCCATCAGATCCTCCATCCGGTCTTCGGGCGTCAACCGCCGCGTGAGGCGAAAGTTCCTGGCGAAAGATCAAAAGCCTCTCAGGCAACGGCGCCTGGAGCGGTCGAAAGTAACCCGGCGCTTTCAGCTTTCTGGAAACTATCAAGGTCGCCAAGAGGAACCGGTTTGGAGAAGAAGTAACCTTGGAGGTCGGTACAGCCGAGGGCGGCCAGAAAGTCGCGTTGATATTCGGTTTCGACCCCTTCGGCCGTCGTCGAGATACCGAGGTTGCGGCTGAGCGCGACGATGGCGCCGATGATTGCCGCCCCGTTGGCTCTGGTGCCGAGCTGCGAGACGAACGAACGATCGATCTTGATGCGGTCGATATCGAAGCGCACCAGATGGCTGAGGCATGAAAAGCCGGTTCCGAAATCGTCGAGCGAAACCTGAACACCCCGGCTGCGCAGCAACTTCAGCACCGTATAGACATCCGAGTTGTCCTCGATGAGCGAGGACTCGGTGAGCTCGAGCTCAAGCCGGGACGGCTGCAGGCCACTCTCCTCAAGCACGGCGAAGACTTCCTCGGCGAAATTTGGTCTTCTCAACTGGGCGGGAGACACGTTGACCGCAACAAACGTGTCTTCCGGCCATTCGCGGGCGGCTCTGCAGGCTTCGCGCAAGACCCAGAAACCGAGAGCGTCGATGAGGCCGCCCTCCTCGGCGACAGGGATGAAGCTGGCCGGCGTCAAGAGGCCGCGCTGGCTGTGACGCCAACGCACCAGAGCCTCCGCGCCCGACGCCGCGTATCCTGCCTCAGCGCGATGTACCGTTTGGTAATAGACCTCAAGCGATCCGAAGTCCGATCTGTTTACAATCGGATCGGATTGCGGACCGTCGGCGGATGAGGCCGTGTCTTTGGCCAGAACTTCCCGCAATTCGTTCTTGAGAATGTCGCGCGCATTCCGCCCGCCGTCCATGGACGGTGAATAGAGACGCCACTGGCCTCTGCCTCCCACTTTTGCCTCGTATAGCGCGACGTCGGCGTAGCGCATGATGTCATCGGCATTCCGGCCGGCATCGGGCACGACGGTCACGCCGATCGAGCCGCCGACGCGCGCGACCGCCTCGCCCCTCAAAAGCGGGAAGGGCTTGCCAAGTTCGGCAACGATCGCTTCGCAGATTGCCGGCAAAACATGGTCATGATCTTTGATGTCCCGGAGAAGCAGGGCGAATTCGTCCCCTCCGAGCCGGGCAAGCGTGTCGCCCGGACGAAGCTGGGAGCGGATCCGCTCCGCAGCCATCCTGATGAGTTCATCGCCGGCGGCATGGCCGAACGTGTCGTTCACCGCTTTGAAGCGGTCGAGGTCGAGAAGCGCGACTGCCGAGCGCTCGGTCGAATTCTGCGTCTCGGCCAGGCACTCGTCGAACCTCATCGCGAACAAAGCGCGGTTGGGAAGATCGGTCAGTACATCATGCAAGGCAAGCTGCCTCGCATGCAGCTCGCTTTTTTTCAACTCGCCGAGACTGCTTCGCAGGCGAACCAGCAGGACCGAGAACAGGATCGCGATCACCAGGGCGGCAATCGAAAGCGCCGGCATCAATCGGCCGATCACCCTCGAACCTGGAAGATCCGGCCGCCATACGATGAAGCCGATCGGTTCGCCGTTTGCCGTGGCATCGATCTGGAACGCAACCTCGTTTTCGTCCGCATCGGCCGTGCGCGCGAATCGGGCGCCATTGAGGCCCTGTTGCCGGCTCAATTCATCCAGCGCCGCACCATCGATAAAGCGCACGACGATCAGGAATTGCCGCATCGGCTGCTGCTGCCTCTGAGTGGCCTCGTTGATGGCGACGACGCCAACGATCGTCGGTCGACCTTCCAGCCGCATCAGATTGGCCAGCGCCCGGTTGGAACGGGCGGCATTCGCAACGCGGCTTTCCATCGAGGACGGCGTTCGTTCGTTGGAAACCGTGCCGTGTCTCACCCCAAGGCGGGCATCCTGAAGGAGAGGCAAGAGGAGAGGCTTCATCCAGCGATAACGCTTTTCCGTTTTCGCATCCGCCAGCATGAGCAGTTGCGCCTTCTCGTCGACGACAAAGGCCTGATCGTAGCCGAAGGCGGACATTGCGGTCTGGCTGATCGCACTCCCGGCCGCCGCCGTCAGAACGGCATCGAGGCTGGAGGATCCTCCGGTCGACCGGGCCGCCGGATAAACACGTGTAAGGTAACCGTTGCCGAACTGGCCGATAACATGGGCGACTTGATCGACCTGTTCCCGCAGGCGGGCGTTCACAAGCTGACGCTGCCGATCAAGGGCGGCGGCGTCGCTCTCGGTTCCTGCCCAGAGCGCCGAAAGCACGACAAGTCCGATCGCTCCAAGCCCGCTGATGGCAATAAGAAACAGAATTCTTCCCGAAGCGATCCAGGATTGCTGAAACGTGTTGGAGCTGGAAGGAAGAACGATGTGCAAGCGTAGACCCCTGAACACCACGACTCGGGCGCATTCGTCGACGCTAACAAAGAAGCGTTCACGTAGAATTAAAAGCTGTGACCCACTATGGCGCGCGATCGACTATGCCCTAAGGAGCTCCCGACGATGTTGCGCATATCCATTCAGACTATATTGCGCGGAGCGCTGATGGCGGGCGGGATCGGCATCTTTTTAGCGGCCTCGCCGCTCGAGGTGGCTGCGCAAGATCGCACGCCGATGAGAATTGCCGTCGAAGGTGCATTTCCGCCCTTCAACTATCTCGATGCAAATAACAAGCTTCAGGGCTTCGATATCGATATTGCCAATGCGCTGTGCGAGGTTGGCAAGTTCGAATGCCAATTCATCATCGAGAAGTGGGACGACATCATTCCCAATCTCGTTGCCGACAAATATGACGTGATCATCTCATCCATGTCGATGAGCCTTGAGCGGCGTCAAAAGGTTGCCTTCACTGAAAAATACTACAACAGCCCGTCGGTGTTCATCGTTCGCAAGGACTCGTCGATCAACGACATCAGCCCCGCCGCCCTCAGCGACAAAAAACTTGGGGTGACGTCGTCGACAGCGCAGGAATCCTTTGCCAACCATCTCTATCCGGAGATGAAAAAGACGGTTTTTCGGTCTTCCCCCGAATTGTACAAGGGTCTGGCGGATGGGAGCGTCGACATTATCCTCGAGGATAAACTCGCCATCTATGACTGGATTGCCAACACCAAGGCAGGAAACTGCTGCGAGTTCAAAGGGCCGGATCTGGTCGACGTAACATACTTCGGTGAGGGTGCCGGTATCGCGCTGCGCCTGGATGATAAGGAGCGTCTGACGCGCCTGGACGAAGCGCTGAAGAGCATCAAGGCGGACGGAACCTACGACATGATCAATGCAAAATATTTCCCGTTCAGCATCCAGTAGTTCGTCAAGCAAATTGTCATGTGGTGAATGCTGAATGGCCGGTTTTCCGCCGGCCATTCCTATAAGGTAAAGTCCTCAGTCGTAATCGCTATGCGGCTTTCGCCACCTCTCCGTGCGGATCGAGGACATATTTCGTCGCCGCTCCCTGGTCGAAGCTCTCATAACCATTGGCGGCATCGTCAAGCGGGATGACCTTGGCGTTGACGATATCGGCAATTGGCAGCCGGTCGTGGAGGATCGCCTGCATGAGTTGACGATTATATTTGATCACTGGAGTCTGGCCGGTGTGGAAGGACTGTGCCTTGGCCCATCCGAGGCCGAAGCGGAGCGAAAGATTGCCGTGTTTGGCGGCGTTGTCGACGGCGCCCGGATCCTCGGTGACGTAGAGGCCGGGAATGCCGATCGAACCCGCGGCACGGGTAATCTCCATCATCTGATTGAGCACGATCGCCGGCTGTTCCCCGCCCGAGTGGCCGCGTGCCTCGAAGCCGACCGCATCGATGGCGCTGTCCACTTCGTTGCTGCCGACGACCTGCGCGATCATGTCGCCAAGACGGTCGCTCTTCGACAGGTCGATCGGCTCGAAACCAACCTTTGCCGCATGCGCCAGACGGTCTTTGTTGAAATCACCGATCATCACGACTGCAGCGCCGAGAATGCGAGCCGAAGCCGCAGCCGCAAGGCCGACCGGGCCGGCGCCGGCGATATAGACGGTCGAGCCGACCCCAACGCCTGCACGCACTGCGCCATGGAAGCCGGTGGGCAGTATGTCGGAGAGCATGGTCAGATCGCGGATCTTCGCCATTGCCTTGTCCCGATCGGGGATTTTCAGCAGGTTGAAATCTGCATAGGGGATAGTGACGTAGCGCGCCTGTCCGCCGATCCAGCCGCCCATGTCGACATAACCGTAAGCACCGCCGGCGCGGGCCGGGTTTACCGTCAAGCAGACACCGGTATCCTGAGACTTGCAGCAGCGGCAACGGCCGCAGGCGACATTGAAAGGCACCGAGACGATATCGCCGATGTCGAGCATCTCGACGTCGATGCCTTTCTCGATGATCTCGCCGGTGATTTCATGACCGAGGACCAGGCCAGGCATCGCCGTCGTGCGGCCGCGGACCATATGCTGATCGGATCCGCAGATATTGGTCGAGATCACCTTCAGGATGACGCCGTGTTCAATGCGGCGGCCGTCGGGCGCTTCCAGCTTCGGATCGTCGATGTCGCGGACTTCGACCTTGCCCGGCCGGAGATAAACGACGCCTCTATTTTTGCTCATGGATTCCTCCCACTTGTTTGAATGCCTCGATCTGCAACCGATGCAGTCGATGGCAACCTTCCCTCCGGCCTGCCTCCTCTGCAGCCCGGTGTCCACAACACAGGATATCGGTTCATTTCGCCAGTTTGCGAGATAGCGCCTTGAACACCACAAACAAACCATGCCTGACGGAAAACAGCGATCAAGAAAGCGACATGGGCGCAACCCAAAGACGACAGTCGGCAAAGTCGCAATAGCGCTGCGTAGCGGAAATAATTGATCCCGCGAATGCGGCGGTTTTCCGGATCGTCCGGGAAGATTTGATCGCCGCCTGAAAGGCTTTAGGCGCGATGCGGCCGGCGGCTGCGGTTGACGTCGATGGCCGTGTGCCAGAGCACGGCGCCGAGGATGATCGCGCCGCCGAAAAAGGTGGCGACGGGCGGTTGCTCGGAAAACAGCAGCCAGACCCAGAAGGGCGTGAGCACGATTTCCATCGTGCCGATCAGCGCCGCTTCCGCCGGCGGCATTCGTTTCGCCCCGGCAAGGAAGAGCACGAGCGCCAGGGAGAAATTGGTCGCACCGAAGGCGGCGAGAACGATCCAGTTGTGCAGGTCGAGCGAGCCGACCGAACCGAACGGGGCAAAGATGGCCAGCGTCAGGAAGGCGCTGACGACGGTCGGAGGCAGGCTCGGCACGCCGGGATTGATGCGCGGAATGATGATGACGAGCGCAAAGGACGCCGTCATGCCGAGCGCCAGCAGGTCGCCCCAACCGGTGCCGCCGCCGATCGACGAGGCGACGATCACCGCAACGCCGAAGAGCGAGATGCCGCCGGCAATCAGCGTCCGCCTGGAGACCCTCTCCCTGAGGATGACCCAGCCGAGCAGGGCTGCGATGAAAGGCGCGGTCGCATAGATCATCGTCACATTGGCGACGGTGGTCATGTAAAGCGCCCCGATGAAGCATACCTGACTGAAGGTCTGGCATGCGATCATGGCAAGTCCGGACGGATGGAAGACGGAACGCCATTGCTGCCGCGAGATGCCCCCTTCGAGGAAAAGGCAGGGGATCAGCAGGAACAAGCCGCCGAACAACGACCGCCAGGCGATCGCCGTCCATACGTCGGTGGTCAGCAGCCGCGAATAAACACCGCTCGCGCTCCAGGCAAGCGTCGCGGCAATGATGAGAAGCACACCCTTCTCGTGCTCGCTGCCTGCGAGGCGTCTGGCCGGATTTTCAATGGTCACGCAGATATTCTCAAAGAAGGAAGTCGAACGCGGCTCATTTGTGCGTGAAGAATTGACATCAGACAAACGAATAGTACAGATGACTGCCATCGATTTTTTCTATGGCTATTCCGATGCACGAGCCGATTGAAAGCGACCTGCTGAGAACCTTCCTGGTCGTTGCCGAAACCTCCAATTTCTCGGCCGCCGCCCAACGCATCGGGCGGACGCAATCGGCCGTCAGCAGCCAGATCAAGAGGCTTGAGGAGACGATCGGCGAAACGCTTTTCGAGCGGGGCGCCCGCGGCGTGCTGCTCACGCGCCCAGGCATACAGCTCGTGCCTTACGCCCGCCGGATCATCGATCTATTGAGCGAGGCCGCAGCGACGATCCGCAGCAAACCGCTGGATGGACCGGTGCGCATCGGAATTCCCGAGGAATACAGCCAGACGGTGCTGCCGGCAGCCCTTGCGGCTTTCGCCGTACGCCACCCGGCCGTCGAGGTTACCGTGTCCTGCGACTACACCGTCCGCAACCTCGCCGCCCTTGAGCGAGACGAACTCGATCTGGCCGTCGTTTTCGACTGGAGCGATGAGACCAAAGGCGAGGTCATCTGCATTGATCCCACAGTCTGGGTGACGTCGATGGTCCACCGGCTGCACGACATCGATCCCCTGCCGATTGCGACCTATCGCAACTCCACCTGGTCGCGCGATTTTGCGCTCCGGTCGCTGGAGCAGATCGGCCGCAACTACCGGATCGCCTTCATCGCCGATACCGGCTCGGGGCTGAAGAATGCCGTGATCGCCGGCCTTGCCGTCACCACGCTTTCCCGCAGTAACATACCGCCCGGCTGCCGGGAGCTGACCGCGGAAGACGGTTTCCCGCCGGTCGATTCCTCCAAGGTCGTGCTCCGCCGAAGCACCTACCGTTCCAGCGAAGCCGTCCGGGAACTTGCTGAAATGATAAGGGACGCGTTCCAGCCTATCCCAGCACCTGCGATGACGTGATGCGGCGGCGCAAGCGGCGCCGGGTCTCGGACGGGCTCTCGGAAAAACTCGCCCTATAGCTTCGCGCAAAGGCTGAGGCGGAGTTGAAGCCGGTTGCCGCCGCGATGTCGGCGAAGGAGGCTGTCGTCTCGATCACCTTGCGGCGCGCCGCATTCAGGCGCAGCGCCAGATAATGCACATGCGGCGGCGCGCCGATGCTCTGCTGGAAGAGATCCTGCAGATGCCGGGCGCTGATGCCCACCCGGCGGGCCAGCCGCGCCAGGACCAGAGGCTGCTCGATATGCTCCTCCATCAGCCGTACTGCCTGCGTCACGCGGGGATCGTGCACGCGCAACCCGGCTGAGGCTGCGGAAAGAGGCTCATCGGCATGGAAGGAAGGCTGCTCGTAACGGAACAGCCGGCTGACCTCGAGCGCCAGTGAATAGCCCTGCCGTTGCCGGATTACCTCCAGCATCAGGTCGACGGTCGGAAGCGAACCCGAAGTCGTCAGCCGCTTGCCGTCGATGACGAAACGATCCTTGACGGCCCGCACCTCGGGATAAGCCAGCGCAAAATCCTCGTAGTCCTCCCAGTGGACAGTCGCCGGCAGTCCGTCGAGCAGGCTGGCTTCGGCCAGCAGCCATGTGCCAGACTCGATGCCGGCAATCACCGTGCGATAGCGGGCGGCCTGGGAGAGCTGCATCTTCAGCGCCGGCGTCGCGCTGCGGCGCCAGTTGTAGCTGGCCAGCACGAACAGCGGTGCATCCTCGGTCGTCGCCTTGAAAGCGCCTTGCGCGGGCACGGCAATATTGCTGGTGGTCAGGACCGGCGCTCCGTCCGGCGTCAGCAGCCGCCAGCGATAGAGTTCGCTGCCGGAAATGCGGTTGGCACCGCGCAGCGGCTCGATGACCGAGGCGATCAGGATCAGGTTCGCATCCGGCAGGACGAGAAGGTCGATATCGAGCCGTTCCGTCGATCGCTGCAGCAAAGCCACCTCCCTCGAGTTCCGATAATGTATCGATTACTTCCGAAATTGCAACGCATCGCCATCCATCCTGTCGCGTAATGCGGACAAGACGAGGGAGAACAAAAACATGCCTCTTGCGATGAACCGCGATGTTTTCATCACCTGCGCCGTTACCGGCGCCGGCGACACGGTTTCCAGATCCAGCCACGTGCCGATCACTCCCAAGCAGATCGCCGATTCCGCCATCGACGCGGCAAAGGCCGGTGCTGCGGTCGTTCACTGCCATGTCCGCGATCCGGAAACGGGTGCTGCCAGCCGCCGCAATGACCTTTACAAGGAAGTCACCGACCGCATCCGCTCGGCCGATGTCGACGTCGTTCTCAATCTCACCGCCGGCATGGGCGGGGATCTGATTTTCGGGAATGTCGAGAGCCCCCTTCCCCTTAACCCCAAGGGGACTGACATGGCCGGCGCCACCGAGCGCGTCGGCCATGTCGCCGAATGTCTGCCCGAAATCTGCACGCTCGACTGCGGCACGATGAACTTCAATCTCGGCGACTATGTCATGACCAACACGCCGGCCATGTTGCGGGCGATGGCGAAGAAGATGACGGATCTCGGCGTGCGGCCGGAGATCGAGGCCTTCGACACCGGCCATCTCTGGTTTGCCAAGCAGCTTGCCGAGGAGGGCCTGATCGAAGAC
The DNA here is from genome assembly GCF_025941625.1 of Rhizobium acaciae. Classification (NCBI taxonomy): domain Bacteria; kingdom Pseudomonadati; phylum Pseudomonadota; class Alphaproteobacteria; order Hyphomicrobiales; family Rhizobiaceae; genus Rhizobium; species Rhizobium acaciae. Next base: position 168,188 of record NZ_JAPCZO010000014.1, on the reverse strand, counting down.
CCGGTGCTGATCCAGCTCTGCATCGGCATTCCATGGGGCGCGCCCGACGATCTCAACACTTTCATGGCGATGGTCAACAACGTGCCGAAGAGTTGGACCTTTTCCGCCTTTTCGATCGGCCGCAACGCCATGGCCTATCCGGCGGCGGCCGTTCTGGCCGGCGGCAACGTGCGCGTCGGCCTGGAGGACAACCTCTTTGTCGGCAAGGGCCAACTCGCCACCAATGCGCAGCTCGTCGAAAAGGCCGTGCAGGTGGTCGAGGGCATGGGTGCCCGGATCATCGGTCCGGAAGACGTTCGCAAGAAACTCAAACTGACGAAGCGCTGAGGACGGCATGACAGGGATCAACAAGGCGGCTTGTATCGGCGGCGGCGTCATTGGCGGCGGATGGATCGCGCGGTTTCTGCTGGCCGGCATTGACGTGAACGTGTTCGATCCGCATCCGGAGGCGAGCCGCATCGTCGGCGAAGTGCTCGCCAACGCCGAAAAAGCCTATGCCATGCTGACCGGAGCACCCCTGCCGCCGCGCGGCAGGCTGAGCTTCTGCACGACGCTGGAAGAGGCTGTTGCCGGCGCCGACTGGATTCAGGAAAGCGTGCCCGAAAGGCTCGACCTTAAGCGCGGTGTGCTAACGCAAATCGACGCCGCAGCACGGCCGGACGCCCTGATCGGCTCTTCCACTTCAGGCCTGCTGCCGACCGATCTGCAGCGCGACATGAAGCATCCCGAACGCCTCTTCGTCGCTCACCCCTATAATCCCGTCTATCTGCTGCCGCTCGTCGAAATCGTCGGCGGCGAAAAAACCTCGGCGGCGACCATCCGGGCGGCGATGGAAAGACTGGCGCCGATCGGCATGAAGGGCGTCCACATCGCCAAGGAGATCGAGGCCTTTGTCGGCGACCGGCTGCTCGAAGCGCTCTGGCGCGAGGCCTTGTGGTTGATCCACGACGATATCTGCACTGTCGAGACGCTTGATGATGTCATCCGCTACTCTTTTGGCCTGCGCTGGGCGCAGATGGGCCTGTTCCAGACCTATCGCATTGCCGGCGGCGAGGCCGGCATGCGCCACTTCCTCGCCCAGTTTGGTCCCTGCCTCGCCTGGCCCTGGACCAAGCTCACCGATGTCGTTGATCTCGACGATGCGCTGATCGAAAAGATCGGCCGGCAATCCGACGAACAGGCGGCCGGCCTGTCGATCCGCGAGCTCGAACGCATCCGCGACGAAAATCTCGTCGGCATCCTGCAGGCCCTCAAGGGCGGCGATGGCGGCAAGGGCTGGGGCGCCGGCAAGCTGCTGAAGGACTTCGAGCAATCGCTCTGGGCGCAAGGCGGAAGGGCGGCCACGTCTTTCGACCCGTCGAAGCCGCTGAGGCTCGTCGAGACGAAAGTCGGCCCTGCCTGGGTCGACTATAACGGCCATATGACCGAGCACCGCTATCTGCAGGTTTTCGGCGATACATCGGACGCATTGCTGCGCCTCATCGGCGTCGATCTCGCCTATGTCGAGGCGGGGCAGAGCTATTACACGGTGGAAACCCATATCCGCCATCTCGGCGAGGCGAAGCTCGGCCAGGCGATCCATTCGACCTGCCAGATCCTCTCCGTCGACGAGAAGCGGCTGCATGTCTTCCACACTCTGTACGACACGGAGACGGGCGAGGCTCTGGCAACCGCCGAGCACATGTTACTGCATGTCGACAGCAAGGCCGGCAAGGCCACACCGGCGCCGGCCGTCATTCTCGACAAGGTCAAGGCGATCGCCGAAGCGCATGCAAATTTGGTCGCGCCTGAAGGCGTCGGCCGTCACGTCGGCCAGAAACGGTAGGAGGATCGGCATGGATTTCGGACTGAGCGAAGAACAGGAAATGATCGTCGAGACGGTCCGCGCCTTCGTCGAAACCGAAATCTATCCGCATGAGAACGAGGTCGAGCGTAGCGGCATCGTCCCGGCGGAACTGGGGGACGAGATCCGGCGCAAATGCATCGATCTCGGCTTCTACGCCTGTAATTTCCCCGAAGAAGTCGGCGGCGCCGGCCTCGACCATCTCACCTTCACGCTGGTCGAGCGGGAGCTCGGGCGCGGTTCCCTGGGGCTGACGGTTTTCTTCGGCCGGCCCTCCGGCATCCTGATGGCCTGCGAGGGCGAGCAGCGAGAGCGCTACCTCCTGCCCGCAGTGCGCGGCGAGAAGATCGATGCGCTTGCCATCACTGAACCGGACGCCGGTTCCGATATGCGCGGCATGAAATGCGCCGCCCGCCGCGACGGCAGCGATTTCGTTCTCAACGGTACGAAACACTTCATTTCGCATGCCGATGTCGCCGATTTCGTCATCGTCTTTGCCGCAACGGGCGAGGAGGAAACGCCGAAGGGCATCAAGAAGAAGATCACCGCCTTCCTGGTTGATCGCGGCACGCCGGGCTTCGAAATCCTCAAGGGCTACGATTCCGTTTCTCATCGCGGCTACCACAACTCAACGCTCAGCTTCACCGATTGCCGGATTCCGGCAAGCCAGGTACTTGGCGAGATGCATCGAGGCTTCGAAATCGCCAATCAATGGCTCTATGGCACGCGGTTGACGGTGGCCGCCACCTGCGTCGGCCGGGCACGGCGCGTCTTCGACATGACGCTGCCTTATGCCGCCGAGCGCAAGCAGTTCGGTAAGCCGATCGGCGCCAATCAGGGCGTGTCGTTCAAGCTCGCCGATATGATCACCGAGATCGACGCGGCCGACTGGCTGACACTCGCCGCCGCCTGGCGGCTCGATGCCGGCCTCTCCGCAGACCGGCAGATCGCTTCGGCCAAGCTTTACTCTTCCGAAATGCTGGCCCGGGTCACCGATGAAGCGATCCAGATCTTTGGCGGCATGGGCCTGATGGACGACCTGCCGCTTGCCCGCTTCTGGCGCGATGCGCGCGTCGAGCGCATCTGGGACGGCACCTCCGAAATCCAGCGGCATATCATCAGCCGCGACCTGCTCAGACCCTTGGGAGCTTGAGCCGATGACGCCTCGCCCGCTCGACCGCCTGCTCAGACCGCAAACGATCGCCGTCTTCGGCGGCCGCGAGGCGCGCAGGGTGATCGAGCAGTGCGACCGCATGGGATTTGCCGGCGAGATCTGGCCGGTCCATCCGAAGCTCGACGAGGTTCTCGGGCGGTCCTGCTATCGTTCCGTCTCCGACCTGCCTTCGGCGCCGGATGCCGCCTTCGTCGGCGTCAACAGGACGCTGACCGTCGAGATCGTCCGCAGCCTTTCTGAGGTCGGTGCCGGCGGCGCGGTCTGTTATGCATCGGGATTCAGCGAGGCGACGGGTGAACTCGGCGACGGCGCCGAGCTGCAGCAGGCCCTTTTGGCGGCGGCTGGCGACATGCCGATCCTCGGGCCGAATTGCTACGGGCTGATCAACGGTCTCGACGGTGCGCTGCTCTGGCCCGATCAGCATGGCATGCAGCGTATCGAACGTGGCGTCGCCATCCTCACGCAGTCCTCCAATATCGCCATCAACCTGACCATGCAGACCCGCGGCGTGCCGATCGCCTATGTGGTCACGGCCGGCAACCAGGCGCAGACATCGCTTGCCGATGTCGCCTGCGCATTGATCGACGACCCGCGTGTGACGGCGCTCGGCCTTCATGTCGAAGGCTTCGGCGATCTCGCCGCACTCGAACGCCTGGCCGCCCTTGCCCGGCGGTCGAGAAAGCCGGTCGTCGTGCTGAAGGTCGGCAGGTCCGAGCAGGCAAAACGCGCGGCGGTGTCGCACACCGCCTCGCTCGCCGGCAGCGATGCCGTCGCCGATGCCGTGCTCGCCCGCCTTGGTCTTGGCCGTGTCCAGACCTTGCCGGCGCTCTTGGAAACCCTGAAGCTGCTGCATGTCGCCGGTCCGCTCGCAAGCCATTCGATCTCGTCGATGAGCTGTTCCGGTGGCGAGGCGTCGCTGATGGCGGATGCTGCCGTCGGTCGCAACGTGGAATTCCCTGCGCTGAAGCCGCAACAATTGCCACGGCTGCGGCGCGTTCTGGGCGAGATGGTGACGTTGTCCAATCCGCTCGATTACCACACCTTCGTATGGGGCGATCTCACACGCCAGACCGAAGCCTTCAGCGCCATGTTCGAGGGCGGCTATGCGCTTAATCTCGTCGTCCTCGATTTTCCGCGCGGTGACCGCTGCGATGCGTCCGAATGGGCGATGACGGCAGACGCGGTGATTGTGGCTGCCGCCGCAAGCGGTGCGCTGGCCGGCCTTCTGGCGACCCTTCCGGAAAACATGCCGGAGCCTATCGCCGATCGGCTGATGGCAAATGGCATTATTGCCTTCTGCGGTATCGACGAAGCCATCACGGCAGCGGAAATCGCCGCCGGCATCGGCCAGGCGTGGGATCGCCCGCCTCCCCTGCCGCTGCTCGATGTGTCCTCTATCGATGGCGAGATCGAGACGTTGACTGAAGCCGATGCGAAGGCTGAGCTTGCCGCCTTCGGCCTTCCAATTCCGCGAGGGCTGTTGGCCCCCACTCCCGGTCAAGCGGCCGAGCAGGCCGAGCGGCTCGGTTTTCCCGTCGTGCTGAAAGCGCTCGGCATTGCGCACAAGACCGAGGCTGGGGCCGTCGTACTCAACCTGAAGGATATTAAGGCCGTGTCGAATGCGGCGGCGACAATGCCGCCGAATGCCGGTTATCTCGTCGAGAAAATGATCGATCCACCGGTCGCCGAGCTCATTGTCGGCGCCATCCGCGACCCTGTCTTCGGATTGTCGCTCACCCTTGGAGCGGGCGGAATCTTCGTTGAATTGCTTGAAGATTCCATCATCTTGCCCCTTCCGGCGACGAAAACCGACATTCACGCGGCAATTTCGCGTCTCAAACTTGCAAAATTGATCTATGGCTATCGCGGGCGGCCAAAAGGCGATCTCGAAGCCGCTGTCGGTGCTGTCTCAGCAACGGCAGATTATGTCGTAAAGAACGCGGCATCCCTGGAGGAACTGGACATTAATCCATTGATGGTTCTTCCCGAAGGGCGTGGCGTTGCCGTAGTCGATGCCCTGATACGGCGGAGGAGGTAGTAAAGGTTGAGCGATCCCATTCGCACACGACATGACGGCGGAGTGCTCGAAGTCGTCATCGATCGGCCGAAGGCGAATGCCATCGACCTTACGACCAGCCGTGCCCTGGGGGTGATCTTCCGAGATTTCCGCGACGATCCGGCATTGCGTGTCGCTATCGTGTCGGGCGCCGGCGAGAAGTTTTTCTGTGCCGGATGGGATCTCAAGGCGGCGGCATCAGGCGATGCGGTCGACGGAGACTACGGTGTGGGCGGCTTCGGCGGGCTGCAGGAACTGCGCGACCTCAACAAGCCTGTCATCTCGGCGGTCAACGGTATCTGTTGCGGTGGCGGGCTGGAGATCGCGCTGTCGACCGACCTGATCCTCGCCGCCGAGCATGCGACCTTTGCTCTGCCGGAAATCCGCTCGGGCACGGTTGCCGACGCGGCTTCCATCAAGCTGCCGAAACGCATCCCATACCACATCGCCATGGACATGCTTTTGACCGGGCGCTGGCTCGACGTTCACGAGGCGCATCGCTGGGGTTTCGTCAACGAGGTCCTGCCGGCCGACAGGCTGATGGAGAGAGCATGGGAGCTTGCCCGGCTGCTCGAGAGCGGGCCGCCGCTCGTCTATGCGGCCATCAAGGAAATCGTGCGCGAAGCGGAGGGGGCGACGTTCCAGACTGCCATGAACAAGATCACCAAGCGGCAGTTTGCGACGGTCGACAGACTCTATTCGAGCGAGGACCAATTGGAAGGCGCACGGGCCTTCGCCGAGAAGCGAAGCCCCATTTGGAAAGGAAAATAACCAGGCGGCAGCAACCGCGCTGTTTTCCCGCATGATGCGGGCACCGGAGGTGGAGAGGAAACCGCCTGCGGACCTGCCCGGAAGTTCTGTCAACGCACCATAAAGAAGGAACTGGGGAATGAACGACTACACGAAATATCTCGCAAGCCGTGTCACCGCCGGCGGGCTCAGCCGCCGCGAATTCATGGGACGCGCCATGGCGGCGGGCATCACACTTGCCGTCGCCGACAAGCTCTTTACCGATAGCGCCGAAGCCGCCGAACCGAAGCGCGGCGGCCACCTGAAGCTCGGCCTTGAAGGCGGTGCGGCCACCGATTCCAAGGACCCGGCGAAATTCCTGTCGCAGGTCATGTTCTGCATTGGCCGCTGCTGGGGCGACATGCTGGTCGAATCCGATCCGCTGACGGGTGCGGCCGTGCCGTCGCTCGCCGAATCCTGGGAGCCGTCGAAGGACGCTGTCACCTGGACCTTCAAGATCCGCAAGGGAGTCAAGTTCCACGATGGCAAGGAACTGACGATCGACGACGTTGTTGCGACGCTGAAGCGCCACACCGATGCGAAGTCGGAATCCGGTGCGCTCGGTGTTCTCGGCTCGATCAAGGAGATCAAGGCCGACGGCGGCAATCTCGTGCTGACGCTCAGCGAAGGCAATGCCGACATGCCGCTGCTGCTGTCGGACTACCACCTGGTCATCCAGCCGAACGGCGGCGTCGATGATCCGCTGGCTTCGATCGGCACCGGCCCCTACAAGATGACGAGCTTCGAGCCCGGCGTCCGCGCCACCTTCGAAAGAAACAAGGACGACTGGCGCACCGACCGGGGTTATGTCGATTCGATTGAAATCATCGGTATGAACGATGCGACCGCCCGCATCGCGGCCCTGTCGTCCGGCCAAGTGCACTACATCAACCGCGTCGACCCGAAGACCGTCAATCTGCTGAAGCGCGCCCCCAACGTCGAGATCCTCTCGACTGCCGGCCGCGGCCACTACGTCTTCATCATGCACTGCGACACGGCGCCGTTCGACAACAACGACCTGCGCCTCGCCCTTAAATACGCCATGGACCGTGAGGCCATGGTGGAGAAGATCCTCGGGGGTTACGGCAAGGTCGGCAACGACTTCCCGATCAACAGCACCTATGCCCTCTTCCCCGAAGGCATCGAGCAGCGCGTTTACGATCCCGACAAGGCCGCCTTCCACTACAAGAAGTCGGGCCATAGTGGTTCGGTGCTCCTGCGTACCTCCGAAGTCGCCTTCCCCGGTGGCGTCGATGCGGCCGTCCTCTATCAGGAAAGCTGCAAGAAGGCCGGCATCGAGATTGAGGTCAAGCGCGAACCGGGTGACGGCTACTGGACCAACGTCTGGAACGTCCAGCCCTTCTCGACTTCCTACTGGGGTGGCCGCCCGACCCAGGACCAGATGTATTCTACCGCCTATCTCTCAACGGCGGTCTGGAATGACACCAAGTTCAAGCGTCCTGACTTCGACAAGCTGCTGCTGGAGGCCCGCTCCGAACTTGACGAAGCCAAGCGCAAGGACATGTATCGCACCATGGCGATGACGGTGCGCGACGAAGGTGGGGTAATCCTGCCGATGTTCAACGATTTCGTGAACGCCTCCACCAAGCAGGTGAAGGGTTATGTCCACGACGTCGGCAACGACATGTCGAACGGTTACGTCGCGACCCGCGTCTGGCTGGACGCCTGAGGACATGGGGGCGTTTGCCCCTCCGATCTCCAACGAAGCCTGGACCGTGGGATGAAAACCCGCGGTCCTCCCGACGTTTTAGCGCGAGGTCCTCGCCATGACCAATCCTGCCCCAAGCATCTTGCCCGGCCTCGGGTTCCGGCAGCGTTTTCCGCTGCTTGCCCTTATCCTCGAGCGCTTCGTGCTCAGTATCGTCCTGCTCTTTGCCGTTTCCATCGTGATCTTCGGCGGTCTGGAAGCCCTGCCCGGCGATTTTGCCACCACCTATCTCGGGCAGTCGGCGACACCGCAGGCCGTTGCCAATATTCGCCAGGATCTCGGGCTGAACCGCCCGATCACGACGCGCTACGTCGAGTGGCTCGGCAACGCCGTCCAGGGTGACTTCGGCACCTCCTGGGCCAGCAAGAATTCGGTGAGCGAACAGATCGGCAAGCGCCTTGGCAATTCGCTCTTCCTGGCGGGTTTCGCGGCCGTGATATCGGTGCCGCTCGCCGTTGGCCTCGGCATGCTGTCGGTGCATTTCCGCAATCGCCTGCCGGATAAGATCATCAACGTCATCTCGCTTGCGGCGATCTCGCTGCCGGAATTCTTCGTCGGCTACCTGCTGATCCTGTTCTTCGCAGTGAAATTCGGCGTGGCGACCTTTCCGGCGACGGTCTATGACAGCATGGGTTTCGTCGAGCGATTGAAAGCAATCGCGCTGCCGACGGCGACCCTCGTGCTCGTCGTACTCGCGCATATGATGCGCATGACGCGGGCGGCAATCCTCTCCGTCATGTCGTCGGCCTATATGGAGACCGCAGAGCTGAAAGGTCTTGGCGCCTTCCGCTCGATCGTCAAGCATGCCGCCCCCAATGCGCTCGCGCCGATCATCAACGTCATCGCATTGACGCTTGCCTATCTCGTGGTCGGCGTCGTCGTCGTCGAAGTGGTCTTCGTCTATCCCGGCATGGGGCAGTATATGGTCGATGCGGTCACCGTGCGCGACATGCCTGTCGTTCAGGCCTGCGGCCTGATCTTCGCGGCTGTCTACATCTTCCTCAACATGACGGCCGATATTCTGGCGATTATCGCCAATCCCAGGCTGAGGCATCCGCGATGAGATTGAGAGACATCCCCATCACCGCCTGGATCGGCATGGCCGGCATCGCCATCGCCTTCATCTTTGCTATCTTCGCCCCCTGGCTCGCCCCCTATGGCGAGACGCAGGTCGTCGGCGACGTCTGGCAGTTGCCGGATAATCAATATATCTTCGGTCTCGACAATCTCGGCCGCGACATCTTCTCGCGGCTGATCTACGGCGCACGCACGACGTTGCTGGTCGCGTCCGCCGCCACCGTCATCTCCTTCTCGCTCGGCATCATCCTCAGCTTCACCGCCGCCGTTTCGCGCGGCGTGGTCGACACCGTCCTCTCACGCTTCAACGATTTGATGATGTCGATCCCGACGCTGATCTTCGCACTCGTGGTCCTGGCGGTGCTGCCGCAAAACATGGTCGTGCTGATCCTTGTCATGGCGATCCTCGATTCCACCCGCGTCTATCGTCTCGGCCGTGCCGTGGCGCTTGATGTCGCGGTGATGGAATTCGTCGAGGCGGCGACGCTGCGCGGCGAAGGCAAGCTCTGGATTATCTTCCGCGAAATCCTGCCGAACACGCTGTCGCCTCTGCTGGCCGAATTCGGGCTGCGCTTCGCCTTCTCGATCCTGTTCCTCTCGACGCTTTCCTTCCTCGGCCTCGGCATTCAGCCGCCTGCGGCCGATTGGGGCGGCATGGTCAAGGACAACAAGGACGGCATCATCTTCGGCATCTCGGCAGCGCTGGTGCCGGGCACGGCGATCGCGACACTTGCCGTCTGCGTCAATCTTGTCGTCGACTGGCTCCTGAAACGCACATCCAGCCTCAAGGGAGGGCGCGGCGATGCCTGAGCTTCTTTCCGTTCGCAATCTGAAGATCGAAGCAACCAGCTATCCGCCGGGCGAACCGCCGAAGCGAGTGACGATCGTCGACGGGGTTTCCTTCGACCTGCAGAAGGGCAAGGTCCTCGGCCTGATCGGGGAATCGGGCGCCGGCAAGTCGACGATCGGCCTTTCCGCGCTCGCCTACGGCCGGGGTGGCGCCGAAATCACCGGCGGCGAGGTCCTGCTCGACGGCGTCGATATCCTGCCGCTCGGCAAGAACGGCATCCGTAAAATTCGCGGCGCGCGGGTCTGCTACGTCGCCCAATCGGCGGCGGCCGCCTTCAATCCGGCCCACAGACTCGGCGATCAGGTGATCGAAGCCTCGATCAAGCATGGTTTGATGAGCAAGGACGAGGCGCGAAAACGGGCGCTTTATCTGTTCGGGGTTCTCGGCCTGCCCAATCCCGAAACCTTCGGCGAGCGCTTTCCCCATCAGGTCTCCGGCGGCCAGCTGCAGCGGGCGATGACGGCGATGGCGCTCTGCTCCAATCCCGAACTGATCGTCTTCGACGAGCCGACGACAGCGCTTGACGTCACCACGCAGATCGACGTGCTGGCGGCGATCAAGCATGCCATCGAGGAAACGCACACGGCCGCCCTCTACATCACCCACGACCTTGCCGTCGTCGCCCAGATTTCGGACGACATCATGGTCCTGCGTTATGGCAAGCAGGTAGAATATGGCAGTGTCCAGCAGATCATCGAGGCGCCGCGGGAGGACTATACCCGCGCCCTCGTCAATGTCAGGCAGGCCTACCGCGAGGAAGCCGCCGACCAGTCCACGGCACTTCTCAAGGTGGAAAATATCAGTGCCGAATATTCCAACGGCTTCAAAGTGCTGCACGATGTCACGCTGCACGTGCCGAAGGGGCAGACACTCGCGGTCGTCGGCGAATCCGGTTCCGGCAAATCCACCCTGGCGCGCGTCATTACCGGCCTGTTGCCGCCGAGCAGCGGGCGCATCGTCTTTGACGGCAAGCCGCTGATGCCGGGCCTGAAGAGCCGGCCGAACGACGATCTGAGGCGCATCCAGTTGATTTACCAGATGGCCGACACGGCGATGAACCCACGCCAGACGGTACGCGACATCATCGGCCGCCCGCTGACCTTCTATTATGGCCTGAGAGGTGCCGAGAAGACCGCCCGGGTGAAGGAACTGCTCGATCAGATCGAGATGGGCAAGGGCTTCGTCGACCGCTACCCGGCCGAACTATCGGGCGGCCAGAAGCAGCGCGTGGCGATAGCAAGAGCGCTTGCCGCCAAGCCTGAACTCATCCTCTGCGACGAGCCGACCTCGGCGCTTGATCCGCTGGTGGCGGAGGGCATCCTCAAGCTGCTCCTGCGCCTGCAGGAAGAAGAGCAGCTGTCTTACGTCTTCATCACCCACGACATCGCGATCGTCCGGGCGATTGCCGACAGCGTGGCGGTGATGCATCGTGGCAAGCTGGTGCGGTTCGGCCCGAAATCGACGGCGCTGTCGCCGCCCTTTGACGACTACACCGATCTGCTGTTGAAATCCGTGCCGGAAATGGAAATCGGCTGGCTGGAACGCGTGCTCGCCACTCGACGCATGGAAAGCGCCGGCAACTGAATGTGCATCAAGGAATGAGCATGACCTCGCGCGGCTTCACCACCATCGAGAATGAATGGATTATACTGAAGGATGGGACGCGGCTTGCCGCGCGCATCTGGATGCCGGATGGCGCTAGCGAAGATCCCGTTCCCGCCGTTTTCGAATTCCTGCCCTATCGCAAGCGGGACGGAACCAGTCTGCGGGACGAGTCGACCTATCCGGTATTCGCGGCATCAGGCATTGCCGGCGTGCGTGTCGATATCCGCGGATCCGGAGAATCCGACGGCGTCATCGACGGCGAATATACCGAAAGCGAGCTTGCCAATGCCTGCGAGCTGATCGCCTGGATTGCCTCGCAGCCATGGTCGAACGGCGCGGTCGGCATGATGGGCATCTCCTGGGGCGGATTCAACAGCCTGCAGGTTGCAGCATTGCGCCCGCCGGCACTGAAGGCCGTCATCTCGATCGCCTCGACCGTCGACCGTTACAATGATGACATCCACTACAAGAACGGCTGCCATCTCTCCGCTCAGCTCTCATGGGCGGCGACGATGCTCGGCTACCAGTCGCGGCCGCCCGATCCCGCGCTTGTCGGCGAGCGCTGGAAGGAAATGTGGCTGGAACGCCTGGCAAGCGAACCCTTCTTCATGGAGGAGTGGCTGGCCCATCAGCGGCGCGACGATTTCTGGCGTCATGGTTCGATCTCAGAGGATTTTTCGAGCGTGGAAATCCCGACGCTGGTGATCGCCGGCTGGGCTGACGGCTACCGCAATACCCCTCTGATGGCGGTCGAAGGCCTGGGCGACAAGGCGAAGGCGCTGATCGGTCCCTGGGTCCATAAATATCCGCATTTCGCCTGGCCGAAGCCGCGGACCGATTTCCATGGCGAGGCGATTGCCTGGTGGAACAAATGGCTGCGGGACGAGCACAATGGGATCGACAGGCTGCCGCAGGCCCGGGCCTATATTCTCGATGCCATCCGCCCTGCCCCGCGCCGCGACAGCGATCCCGGTTTCTGGGTCGCCAAGGACGTCTGGTCGCCGCCGCGGATGCAATGCTTCTATGTCGAGCAGTTCGGCAAGCTGACGGAAGGCATGCCAATCCCGCACGCGCCCGAACATGCCGTCTATCTCCGCTCTCCGCTCGACACCGGGACGGCATCGGGTGAATATTTCACGCTGAAACCCGACGCCGAAATGGCGATCGATCAACGCTTGGACGATGCCGGCTCGCTGGTCTTCGATACGATGCCGCTTGCTGGCGATTACGACTATCTCGGCCGGCCCGTGCTCACGCTTGCGCTGCGCTCCCGGGCGGCAAGCGGAAATCTCTGTGCCCGGCTCGTCGATGTCCATCCGGATGGCACGGCAACGCGTGTCGCCTTCGGCGTCGTCAATCTTACCCACCGGGACGGCAATGCAGATCCCAAGCCGCTGACCCCGGGTGAGACGGTGCCGATCCGGCTGGTGCTCGACGCCTGCGGTTATCGCTTTCGTAAGGGGCACCGCATCCGTCTTTCGTTGTCCACCGCATATTGGCCGATGATCCTGCCGCCGCCTGATGACGAAGGCATCGACATCGATATCGCGGCACTCGGCCTGGGGCTGCCGATGCTCGGCGAGCACGGGAGGATCGACATCAAGGAACCGACCAATCCCGATCCGCTGCCGAAATACATTGAGCACGCGGGTGCCGTAACGAAGCGGCAGGTCGTCCGCGACCTCTCGGCCGCCCGGACGGACTATCACATCCACGAGGATACCGGGCTCACCGAACACCCTGAGACAGGTCTCTCGACCCGGCAATTGCGGGAAGAAGTCTGGTCGATTTCACCCGATAATCCGCTGTCGATGACCGGGGCCTCGACCTGGACCTGCGACATGCGCCGCCCCGGCTGGTTCGCCCGCACGGTGGCGACCGCGCGCATTGCCTGCACCGGGACCGATTGGGTCATCAGCGCTGTCGTCACCGCCTTCGAGGATGACGTGCAGATCTTCGAAAAGGTCTTTGCCGAAAAGCGGATCGCGCGCGACCTGATGTGATCGTTAGCTAAGCCGCTGCGAAACGCCTTATGGCCTCGCTGACGGCGCGGAAGCCGTCGCGTGCGCCATCGCTTATGTGGCGGGCGCGCAGCCAGGCATGCACCATCTGCGGCTCCTCCCGGAACCAGACTTCGACGCCCTCCTCGGCAAGCCGGGCTGCATAGTGCCGGCCGTCGTCTCGGAGGGGATCGAAATAGGCGACCGTGATGAAGGTCGGCGGCAGCCCGGCAAGCGAAGATGCCTGCAGCGGCCTGGCGATCTCATTGCCCGCCGGCGCCTGCAGCATCTCGCGATAATAGGCGACATCCGCCGTCGTCAGTCCTGGCGCCGCGGCCATTTCGACATAGGAGCCCGTATCGAGGTTCCCGCTGAGCGTCGGGTAGATCAGGACTTGGCCGACGACGCCGGACAGGCCCTCGTCGCGCGCGCGCAATGCAAGGCCCGCCGCCAGATTGCCGCCGGCGCTGTCGCCGATCAGCACGACCTTGCTGTTGGCGGAAAGCAGATGCTTCAACACGGTAAAGCCATCATCCGTCTGTGCCGGCCAGCGATATTCCGGGGCCAGCCGGTAATCGACGGAAACGAGTTCCGCACCGGCGAAATCGGCAATCTCGGCGCAGATGGCATGATGGCTCTCGAGCGAACCGACGACGAAGCCGCCGCCGTGAAGATAGAGCAGAATGGTCCGCGTGCTGATTTTGCGCGGACGGTAGCGCCGGATCGGTATGCGCTGGAGCATGCCGTCCGCAAAGATCATCTCCGGGGGCAGCGGGCGGTCGAAGCGCGCGCAAAGGGCGTTGTACCAATCTCGCTGCTGCTCGATCGATGCTTGAACGGCATCTGGCGGATAAAAGGCATCGCAAATCGCGAGAAACTGCAGAATGCCCTTTTCGGTGGGGACAGGCGGTTGAGCGGACATGGAGGTCCTTTCGCGATTTGGGACGATGTAGATCACGTCCTCGGCCGACTCTGTGCTCATCATGCGCCTTTGTGACGGGGACGATCTGTCTGCCCGCGACCCATAAATGTCGCGCCACTCAAAATTCTCGTTAATTTTTTCGCCATCGACCCAAGGAAAACCATCCGAGAAACGTCTCAATCTCGAAATAGCATCTTGCTTGGTAGCATGGGGTAGGTGCGGAATTGGATGAAGAGCTCATAGAACGAGCGCAAGGCGGCGACCGGGAGGCCTTTGGGCAACTGGTCTCGCGCCATTATGATTTCGTCCATGCGACGGCGTGGCGCTGGTCGGGCAGTTCCACCGACGCCGACGACATCGCCCAGGAGGTCTGCGTCAAGCTCGGCGCGGCGATCCGCAGCTTTCGCGGCGCCAGCCGGTTCAGGACATGGCTCTACACTCTGACGCTCAACGCCGCCCGCGACCATAGACGCAAGCTTGCACGAGAGGAGCAGACATTCCGTGCTTACGCCGCCGAACCGCAGCAGGATGCGCCGGCCGGAACTGACGACGAGCTATCGAGCGAATTGTGGGCCGCCGTGCGCGCCTTGCCGGAAAGGCAATGCGACGCGGTGCTGCTCGTTTACGGCGAAGGTCTCAGCCATTCGGCTGCCGCCGATGTCATGGGTTGCTCGGAAGCGACCGTGTCCTGGCAGGTCCATGAGGCGCGCAACAGGCTGAAGACCGTGCTCGGCAAGGAAGAGGTATGACCGTGGACAAGGAACTCGAAAAGCTCTCCCGCCTGACACCGCCGGCAGCGACGCCGGAGGCGCGTGCGCGTGCGCTTACTGCCGCGATGCAGGCCTTCGACACCGCAGAAAATAATGCGCCGGCAGCCCAAGGAAACGCGAGAGGCTGGCGTCAAAGCTCCATCATCAACTGGATATGGAGCCCTGCCATGAACAAGAAATTCCTCGCCGGTTCAGCGCTTGCGACGCTGCTGGTCATTCCGGCCGCCGGTTATCTCGCGATCGAGCTGACCCGCAACGGATTGCCGATCGTCGACCAGACCGAGATCGCCGGCAATCTTTCGAAAAGTGAGGCGCCAAAACCAATCGACGAATCGGCGCGCAGGCCGGCGCAACCCATTACGGTTGTGCCTCAGTTCCGGCCGGCACCCCCCGAAACGAGCGGACTTGCCGAGCAACCCGCTGCTGACAGCGCGCCAGCTTTGCAGAACAAGGAGCAGCAAGCCGCCGCGAAACCTCATGGGACGCGGATATCTGATTTCAATGCTGACGACATCGCCGGCCTCATAAATAAGCCGCGTGGTTCCGCCACGGCGCTTGGAGGCGCCAAACGCTCTGTGCCGGCTGCTCCCGGTATTGCTCCCCAGCAGCAGCTGGCCGAACCGATGGCCGCCATCGCCCCCTCGCCTGCGCCACCTGCGGCGGGGCGTGTCCAGATTCAGCTCGACCCCAATCGCGAGCGGTTTGCGAATGCCGCGGCAAATCCGATCAAGAGCGTCGCGACGGATCCGGTCTCGACCTTCTCCGCCGATGTCGACAGCGCGTCCTATGCCGTCGTCCGCCGGTCGTTGACGGGCGGGGCGATGCCCGATCCGCAATCGGTTCGCGTCGAGGAGATGATCAATTATTTCCCCTATGACTGGCCGGGTCCTGATAGTGCCGACCAGCCTTTCAAGGCGACCGTGACCGTGATGCCGACGCCGTGGAACCACGACACGGAATTGCTGCATGTGGCGATCAAGGGCTATGACATCGCGCCGGCGACCACGCCGCATGCCAATCTGGTCTTCCTCATCGACGTGTCGGGCTCGATGGACGAGCCGGACAAACTGCCGCTGCTGAAGAGCGCCTTCCGGCTTCTAGTCAACAGGCTGAAGGCCGACGATACCGTCTCGATCGTCACCTATGCCGGCAATGCCGGCACGGTGCTGACGCCGACACGCGTGGCGGAGAAATCGAAGATCCTGTCGGCGATCGACAGGCTGGAGGCTGGAGGCTCGACCGGTGGCGCCGAAGGCATCGAGGCGGCCTACGATCTTGCCAAGCAGGCCTTCGTCAAGGACGGCGTCAACCGGGTGATGCTGGCGACCGATGGCGACTTCAATGTCGGTCCGTCGAGCGACGAGGACTTGAAGCGCATCATCGAAGAGAGGCGCAAGGACGGCATCTTCCTCACCGTTCTCGGCTTCGGACGGGGCAATCTCAACGATTCCCTGATGCAGACGCTCGCCCAGAACGGCAATGGCAGCGCCGCCTATATCGATACCTTGGCCGAGGCGCAGAAGACGCTGGTCGAAGAGGCCGGATCGACGCTGTTTCCGATCGCCAGCGACGTCAAGTTCCAGGTCGAGTTCAACCCCGAACGGATCGCCGAATACCGCTTAATCGGCTACGAGACCCGGGCGCTGAACCGCGAAGATTTCAACAATGACCGTGTCGATGCCGGCGATATCGGCTCCGGCCACAGCGTCACGGCGATTTACGAGATTACGCCCAAGGGAAGTCCGGCAGTCATGAATGACGACCTGCGGTACGGCGCAGCCGATAAGGTGCCGGCCGAGGCCTCCGACAGCGCCCATCACGGCGAGCTTGCCTTCGTCAAGATGCGCTACAAGCGGCCGGGCGAGGACAAGAGCGCCCTCATCACCACGCCTGTCAACGACGGCAACGCGGTCGCCACCGTCGATGCAGCGCCGCAGGATGTCCGCTTCTCGGTGGCCGTCGCAGCCTTTGGCCAGAAACTCGGCCATGTCGCGGCCGTCGACGCCTATTCCTACCAGGCGATCGCCGATCTCACCGCGGCATCGCGAGGGGCGGATCCCTTCGGCTACAGGTCGGATTTCCTCGGTCTGGTTCGGCTGGCGGACGGTCTCGGTCAACGATGAGGCAAGAGGCACAGAACCGCGCTCAGCAGAGGCCGTCCCAAAAGGGCGGCCTCTGCTGAGTGATTATCCCAGTCTTGATCCGTTAGCGGTGAGATAAACAGCGTAGAGAGACGTGCTCGCGGTGATGAAGAGACGGTTCAGTTTCTCTCCGCCGAAAGTGACGTTGGAGACGCCCTCAGGAATATGGATCTTGCCGAGCAGTGTTCCATCCGGATCATAGGCGTGCACACCATCGCCGGCGCTCGTCCATATCCTGCCTTTGCGGTCGACGCGAAAACCATCGAACAGACCTGAAGTACATTCTGCGAAAACGCCGAGATCGGTCAGCCGCGCATCACTCGACACGGCGAGCTTTCTGATATGACGCGGACCGCCGGGCAGGTGCGTTGCCCCGGTATCGGCAATGTAGAGCATCGTCTCATCCGGGGAAAAGGCCAGTCCGTTCGGCTTGACGAAATCGGACGTCACCTGATCGGTCGTGCCTGTCGCCGGATCATGCCGGTAGACGTGGCATCCGCTGATTTCCTCTTCGCCATAGTCGCCCTCATAGTCGTGGAGGATGCCGTAGCTCGGGTCGGTGAACCAGACCGTCCCATCGGACTTGACGGTGACGTCGTTTGGAGAATTGAACCGCTTGCCTGCAATTCGATCGGCCAGAACGGCGATCCTGCCGTCGAAATCCGTGCGCGTGACACGGCGCGTCAGATGCTCGCAGGTAATCAGCCGGCCCTGATTGTCGACGGTGTTGCCATTCGAATTGTTGCTGGGCGAGCGGAATACCGATGTATGCCCGCTGGTATCGTCGTAGCGCATCATCCGGTTGTTGGGGATATCCGAAAAAACCAGATATCGCCCGGCGGCAAACCAGGCCGGTCCCTCCAGCCAGCGGCCGCCGGTCCAAAGCCGCTCGACGCGGGCGTGACCGACGAAGCAGCTTTCGAAACGCGGGTCGAGAACCTCAAACCCCGTACCGTCAATTTGCCCGAACATGGTGCTCCTCCATTTCCCTAAAATTGTTATCGATATCATCTAGTCGTGTTCTAATGGCTTCGTACAGATACCGATCTGCCGACCTTTGCGAAAATGCCTCAGGAATCTTGGTTTTTGAACTTCGGAATGGCGCATTCCTGCAATAATATCGATTGTACGATGATAGCGATAACTTTATCCTGTCGTGAACGACCCAACTCGGAAGCTTGTTTGAAAGCGGAGACCAGTGAAAAACGAGGATGAGCCGAAAGACAAGCGTCTCAAGCCGGGAGACGTTCAAAAGCTGACGATGGCGGAGGTCGCCAAATATGTCGGCGTATCTGCCATGACGGTTTCGCGTGCCTTTCGTCAGGATGCGAGCGTTTCCGAGGAGACCCGAAAGCGGATCATGGAGGCCGTCGACGCGCTCGGTTATGTGCTCGATCTGTCGGCCGGCAGTCTTTCGTCAAGGCGGAGCGGCTTCATCGCCGCCCTGGTGCCCTCGATCAACAATTCGAATTTTTCCGACACGGCGCGGGGCATGACCGATGCGCTGCAGAATACCGGCCTTCAGCTCCTTCTCGGCTATACCGACTATTCGGCGGAGAAGGAAGAAGAGCTGATCGAGGCGATGCTGCGCCGCCGCCCTGAAGGCATCATCCTGACCGGTGGCTCGCACACGGCGCGCGCGCGGCGGATGCTCGTAAAAGCCGGCATTCCCGTTGTCGAGACCTGGGAACTTCCGGAAGATCCGATCAATCAGGTCGTCGGCTTTTCCAACAGTGAGGCGATGTCCCTGCTGGTGCGGACACTTGCCGGTCAAGGATATCGGAAGTTCGGTTATATCGGCGGAACGACGGCGCGCGATACGCGCGGCAGCCAGCGGCGAAGCGGTTTCCAGAAAACTGTCGAAGAACTGGGCCTCGGACCGGGACGGATGATTTCCTTCGGCGTCCCGCCCATCACGATGGAACAGGGAGGCCAGGCGATCGTCAGCCTGCTGGAGCGCTGGCCGGACACGGAAGTGGTTCTCTGCGTCTCCGACCTTTCCGCCTTCGGCGCCATCATGGAATGCACGCGCAGGGGAATGAAGGTTCCGCGGGACATCGCCGTTGCCGGTTTCGGCGATTATGAGATCTCGTCCATCTGTCATCCGCGCATTACCACCATCAATGTGGATTGTTATGGCATCGGTCGCCAGGCCGCCGCCCGCCTGCTGGATACCCTCCATACCGGCGAGGCGACCGGCGATGAGATCACATTGACAGGCTATAAGGTCGTCTTGCGCGAAAGCACGGACCGGAACGGCGCGCCGACCGCTTGAGACCAAAGCGCCGCGCGTCTTTTCAGATGCGCGGCGCTGTAACACTTTGAATGGCTGCAGGGATCATACAGTCGGTCAGAAGGCGATCTGCACTTTCATGGACTTGCTGCGGTCGCCCGCCAGCTCGAAGGCGGCAACGGCCTCTTCGATCCCGAAAACACCTGTCAACAGCGGCTTCAGATCGACGCGACGCGCGTTGATCAGTTCGACGGCGAGCGCAAATTCCTCGTGAAAACGGAATGTGCCGCGCATCTCGATTTCCTTCGCCACGATCATGTTCTGCGGGATAGAGACATCGCCGCCAAGGCCGAGCTGCACGAGAACGGCGCGGGGCTTAAGCGTCTCCAGGCCTGCGCGCACGGCCCTCTCATTGCCCGACGCTTCGAACATGACATCGAAATACCCCTTGTCGGCGCTGTAAGCCGCAAGGTCGGCAGAATGCGTGGCAACATTGATCGTTCGATCGCCGCCGCTGGTGCGGGCGATTGCCAGAACGCTGTCCGTCACGTCGGTCGCGACGATCTCACGGGCGCCGAGAACGCGCGCCGCGACGATCGCCAACATCCCAATGGGGCCGCAACCGGTGACCAGCACCCGTTTGCCCAATAGCGACCCGGCGCGGTTTGCCGCATGCAGCGTCACCGCAAAGGGTTCGGCAAAGGCGGCCTCGTGAATGGAAATGCCGTCCGCGACCTTGTGGCACTGCCAACGCTCTGCCACCAGCCGCTGGCGAAAACCGCCCTGAATATGCGGCATCGGCATGGCGCTGCCGTAAAACCGCATGTTGAGGCAGTGGTTCTGCTGCCCTTTCAGGCAATATTGGCAATGGTTGCACGGCCGGCTTGGGGAAACCGCGACACGGTCTCCGACGGCAAGGTCGGTGACGCCGGAGCCAAGCGCCTTGACCGTTCCGGCGATCTCATGGCCGAGGATCATCGGTTCGCGCAGGCGAACGGTGCCGAAACCGCCATGATTGTAATAATGCAGGTCGGAACCGCAGATGCCGCCGGCTTCGATGGCAATCTCCACCTGCCCGGCGCCCGCAACCTCCGGCTCGCGCTCTTCGATCCTCAGATCCTTGGCAGCATGAATGACGATGGCTTTCATATCGGGACCCTCACACGACAGGAGTTGGAAGCGGGCTACCGGCAAAATGCGCAGCGAGATTGTCTCTGACCAGTTGGCCCATGGCCTTGCGGGTTTCGACAGTGCCGGAGCCATGATGCGGCTGCAACACGACGTTTTGCAACGTCAGGAAACGGGCATCGATCTTGGGTTCGTTGAGGAAGACATCAAGGCCCGCAGCCTGGATGGTGCGGTCTTGAAGGGCTGCGATCAGCGCCTCTTCGTCGACGGTCGTCCCGCGGGAGACGTTGATCAAGATGCCGTTAGGGCCGAGCGCTTTAAGCACCTCAGCATTGATGATCTTCATGGTCGCCTCCCCGCCGGGGACGATGACGATCAGAAAATCGGCCCAATCGGCAAGCGCGATCAGGTCGGGCTCGTAGGTATAGGCAACATCCGTGTGGTCATGGCGAGCGAAATAGGAGATGTCGCAGCCGAACGCAGCAGCCCTTCTGGCGATTGCCTTGCCGATCCGCCCCATGCCGGCGATCCCCACTTTCTTGCCCGAGACGCGGGTCACCAGCGGCATGGCGACACTGCCCCACTGGCCGGAGCGGACGAGGACATCGGCCTGAGGGACCTGCCTCGCCGTGGCAAGCAGCAGTCCGATGGCGATATCGGCGACATCTTCGGTCAGCACATCGGGGGTATTCGTGACGCGAATGCCGTTGGCGCGGGCATAGGACAAGTCGATTGCGTCGGTGCCGACGCCGTAACAGGAGACGATTTCCAGTTTCGGCAATTGCGCCATCAGTTCTGCGGACGCTCCGAGTTCGCCGCGGGTCGCTATGGCGCGGATATCCTTGCCGACCCTGGAGATCAGCTCCTGCCGGTCTGTCGCTTCCCAGAGGCGATGGATGCGGTAGTTCGCCTCCAGATCCACCATGTCCCATTCCGGATAAGCTCCGGCCATCAAGATTTCTACCTCAGGCATTCCGTTTCCATCCCGCATTTTGACAGTTGATTATGTTATCGATAACATATAATTCGGAAAAGGGATGTCAAGTGAGTTTCACCGTCAGCGGCAGCGTAAGCCGTTGCCCGCGGAGAGACCGGAGGAGTGATTTGCATGAAGAACTTGTTTGATCTTACCGGACGGCGCGCCCTGATCACCGGCTCGAGCCAGGGGATCGGCTACGCCCTGGCCGAAGGCCTGGCGCAGCATGGCGCCGAGGTGATCATCAATGGCCGCACGCCCGAAAGCGTCAAACGTGCGGTCGAGAGCCTCAAGGATCAAGGCCTGTCTGCCCATGCGGCGATCTTCGATGTGACCAGCAAGGGCGCTGCCAAAGAAGGTATAGACGCGATCGAAACCGATATCGGGCCGCTCGACATCCTGATCAACAATGCCGGCATGCAGTTTCGCACGCCGCTGGAAGATTTTCCGGCGGACAAATGGGAGCTGCTGCTGACCACCAATATTTCGAGCGTATTCTACGTCGGCCAGGCAGCGGCCAAACCCATGATCGCCCGCGGAAAGGGCAAGATCATCAACATCGCCTCCGTTCAAAGCGAACTGGCGCGCCCCGGCATTGCTCCCTACACCGCGACCAAGGGCGCGGTGCGCAATCTGACCCGCGGCATGTGCGCCGACTGGGCCAAGTACGGTCTGCAGATCAACGCGATTGCGCCGGGCTATTTCAAGACGCCGCTCAACCAGGCGCTCGTCGACAACCCCGAGTTCTCGTCCTGGCTCGAGAAGCGGACGCCGGCCGGACGCTGGGGCAATGTCGAGGAACTGGTGGGTGCCGCCGTTTTCCTGTCGGGCCGCGGCTCGTCGTTTATCAACGGGCACACGCTTTATGTCGACGGCGGCATCACGACCTGCCTCTGATAGAGACGAGACCATGGGCTTCGAGCAAAAGGCATCGCCTCTGGCCATTGTCGTCATGGGCGTCAGCGGCTGCGGCAAATCCTCGGTTGGAGAGCGTATCGCCGCTGAAAACGGCATGCCGTTTCTGGAAGGTGACCAACTCCATCCTGCCGGAAATGTCGAGAAGATGGCGCAGGGCATACCGCTGACTGACGACGACCGCCTGCCCTGGCTCGACCGGATCGGCGAGGAAATAAGGACCGTGCAAGAAGCATCGCAAGGGCTGGTGATTTCCTGTTCGGCGCTGAAGAGAAGCTATCGGGACAGGTTGAGGCAGGCGGCGGACGGGCATCTCGCCTTTGTTTTCCTGGAAGGGTCCCGCGATCTGCTGCTGTCGCGCATGCAGGCCCGTCAGGGCCATTTCATGCCCGCGACTTTGCTCGGCAGCCAGCTGCAAACGCTGGAGCCGCCAACCGGTGAAGCGAATGTCGTGACGGTAGCGATCGATAATGCGTTGGATGATATCGTGGCACTGGCTTGCAAGGGACTGAGCGGCATGGCCGTCAAGGGAGGAGATTAACATGCAGGATGACTACAGAGCAGATGTCGCCGTCATCGGTGCCGGCATCATGGGGACGGCGATCGTCACGCGATTGATCGAGACTGGGCAGAAGGTATCGGTCTTCGACCTGGATGCCGAAAAAGTTGCGGCCTTGGAAGCCAAGGGTGCGCGCCCGGCCGGCTCTGTGGAGGAAGCGGTCTCACGGTCGGCGTTTTGTGTGCTCAGCCTCAATCACGCAAATATTGTCCGCGCTGTCGTCTTCGGTGAAAAGGGCGTTGCGGCGGCTGCAAATGCCGACAAGGTGCTGATCGACATGTCCTCGATCGACCCGGCCGAGACGGCTGACATGGCGACGCGGCTCCGTCGGGAAACGGGCATGGCATGGGTGGATTGCCCGCTCTCCGGCGGCGTGCCGGGTGCGCTGAGCGGACGCCTGACAATCATGGCCGGCGGCAGCGTTGAGGATTTCGAACGGGCGCGCGTGGTGATGCGGCATCTTGCCGCCAATTACACGCTGATGGGTGCATCCGGCGCCGGGCAGACGACGAAGCTGATCAATCAGCTATTTTGCGCCGTGCTGTTTCAGGCCGTCGCCGAGGCGGTCAAGCTCGCTGAAGCCGGCGGTGTCGATCCGGCCGCCATTCCGGCAGCCCTTGCCGGCGGCAGGGCAGACAACCGGATAATGCAGGAATTCATGGCAAAATTCGCTGCCCGGGATTTCTCGCCGACAGGCAGAATCGACAACATGTTGAAGGACCTGGATTCGCTTCAGGCCTTCGCGCTGAAAACCAAGACGCCATTGCCGATGACCGGCTCCGTGGTCGAAATTCATCGCCTGCTCTGCGCTGCCGGCCTCGGGCCGAAGGACTCCGCCGAGATGATGCGTCTTCTCGACGGATTTCAGCCCGGCTGACGTCAATTTCCCGGGAAATTCGAGATCGTCATCTTTCCGCTTGACCATCCATAAATGTTATCGATAACATACAGCCAATGACAGCCGCAGCTTTGGGAGGAGCCACAGTGGAAGCCAAGAGACTGCTGGAGTTCCAGTCGATCACCAAGAGCTTCGGCGGCACGCAAGCGCTGCGCGACGTCTCGATCGATCTGCGTGAGGGGGAAATCCTCGCGCTGCTGGGGGAAAACGGCGCCGGCAAATCGACGCTCATCAAGACGCTTGCCGGCATCTACAAGCCCGATACCGGCGACATCCTTTTTCGCGGTCAGAGCTACCATCATCGTCCCCCCAAGCCGAACGAGCGGCAGCCGGTTGCCTTCATCCACCAGGATCTCGGTTTGATCGAGTGGATGACGGTCGGCGAGAACATGGGCCTGTCGCAGGGCTTCTCGATGCGTCGCGGCCTGATCGATTGGAACAGGACGCAGGCGCGTGCCAAGGAAGCCTTGAAATTGGTCGGTTGCGACTTTGATCCCACCACGCGGGTCTCGGCGCTGTCGCGTACCGAGAAATCGCTTGTCGCCATTGCCCGTGCCCTTGCCGTCGAAGCCGACGTTCTGGTGCTAGACGAGCCGACGGCGAGCCTTCCCGCCGATGAAGTCGACCGGCTGTTCAATGCGATCCGCCCCTTAAAGGATCGCGGCGTCGGGATGATCTACGTCTCCCACAGGCTGGACGAGATTTTCCGGATTGCCGATCGGGTCGCCGTTCTGCGCGACGGATGCATGGTGGGACAGAAACCCGTCAGCGAGACCACCCCCGACGAGCTGGTGACAATGATCATCGGCCGCAGCGGCGACAGCCTCTTTTCCAAGACGGCGATTACGCCCGGCAAGGCGATCGTCAAAGTTCGCGATCTCGTTTGCGCCGGCACAGGCGCAATATCGTTCGATATCCGCGAGGGCGAGCTTCTGGGCCTGGCTGGATTGCGTGGCGCCGGTCAGGAACGGATCGGCCGCGCCCTGTTCGGTTGCGAGCCCTTCCACGGCTCGGTTCTGCTGCATGACGAGGCCCCCGACCTTTCCAGCCCGCGGCGCGCCATGGCGTCTGGCATCGGCTTGATCGCCCGTGACCGGACGGAGGAGTCCGTGGCGCTCTCACTTTCCATTCGGGAAAATACCTACCTCAATCCGGGCGCCGTCGGACGTGGGCTCTTGTCCTTCCTGTCGCCGCGCGGCGAAGCTGATCTTGCCCATAAGATCGGTCATTCCGTCGGCCTGCGGCCGAACGACCCGGATCTGCCGGTGGAGGCCTTGTCGGGCGGCAATCAGCAAAAAGTCGTCGTCGGCCGTTGGCTGGCGACCGGCCGCAAGTTGCTGGTCGCGGAAGATCCGACAGCCGGCGTCGATATCGGCGCGCGTGCGGAGATCTACCGTCTGATCACCCAGGCGCTCGAGGCCGGCCTCGCGGTTGTCGTGGTGTCGACGGATTTCGAGGAAATCGCCCATATCTGCCACCGCGCGCTGGTTTTCTCGCGCGGGAAAATCGTCAGCGAACTGACTGGAAGCGCTCTGACGACGGAGGCGGTCATCACGGCCGCCTCCGCATCGGAAGCCGCTTAAGCTATCGGGAGAACAGCCATGCAATCCATTGAATCCACGGCGCTGGAGCCGACCAAGAGCGAAATGGCCGGCCTGTCCACGGGACAGAAGATCGGACGTCTGATCCCGGTTTATGGACTGGTGATCCTGACCGTCGGCCTGATCGTGATCTTCTCGATCCTTCTGCCCGATACTTTCCCGACCGTGTTGAACGTCCGCTCGATCGTGTCCGACAAGGCTATCATCGCGCTTCTATCGCTGGCTGCGATGATCCCGATGGCATCGGGTCGCATCGATCTGACCGTCGGCTATGGCATCGTGCTCTGGCACATTCTCGCCATCAGCCTGCAGACGGCCTACGGCCTGCCCTGGCCGGTCGCGGTCGTCATCGTGCTCGCGCTCGGCATCCTCACCGGCTTCATCAACGGCCTGCTGGTCGAGGTCGCGAAGATCGACAGCTTCATCGCAACGCTCGGCACCGGAACGGTCCTATACGCGCTCGCCCTCTGGCACACCGGCGGGCGGCAGGTGGTCGGCGTCCTGCCTGATGGTTTCTATGCGCTGAACGGCACCATGCTGTTTGGCCTGCCAATCACCGGCTTCTACGTGCTCCTGATCGCCATCTGCATGTGGATCGTGCTCGAATACCTGCCGATCGGCCGCTATCTCTACGCCATCGGCGCCAATCCGAAGGCGGCGGCACTCAATGGCATTCCGGTCCGCAAATTCGTGATCGGCGCATTCGTCACCTCGGGGCTGCTTGCGGCTCTGACCGGGGTCCTTCTCGCCTCGAAGCTGCGCATCGGCCAGGCGAGCGTCGGCCTCGAATATCTCCTGCCGGCGCTTGTCGGCGCGTTCCTCGGATCGACGACGATCAAGCCGGGCCGGGTGAACGTCTGGGGTACCTTGATCGGCGTCATCATCCTGGCGGTCGGAATTTCAGGAATTCAGCAATTCGGCGGGTCGTTCTTCGTCGAACCGCTGTTCAACGGCGTGACGCTGCTGATTGCCATCGGCATAGCAGGCTACGCCCAGCGCAAGCGCGGAGCTGTGAGGAGGATCACACCCGCATCCAAATGAGGATGCCGGCTCATCCCGGCATTTCACAACAAACAAAATGGAGGAGTGAACATGAAGCGCAGAACGTTATTGCAGGCAACGGTCGCAACCGTCGCCGTTATGCTCAGCATGCCGGCATTGGCCGATTCGATGGCCGACGCCAAAGCCATAGTCGAAAAGTATGCTTCCAAGGTGAGCGCCTGGGATGGCCCGACGAGCGGCCCCAAGGGCGCTGCCGGAAAGAACATCGTCATTCTTGCCGGTGATATGAAAAACGGCGGCATCCTCGGCGTGGTCAATGGCGTTCAGGAAGCGGCAGGCGCGCTCGGCTGGACGGTGAAGGCACTTGACGGCGCCGGTTCGATCGGCGGCCGGACCGCGGCGTTCGGCCAGGCCATGGCGCTGAAGCCGGATGGCATCATCATCAACGGCTTTGACGCGGTCGAGCAGAAGCCGGCGATGGAAGCGGCCAAGGCTGCCGGCATTCCGATGGTTTCCTGGCACGCTGCCTCGGCGGTCGGTCCGGTTCCCGAAGTCGGCGTCTTCGCAAACGTGACCACGGACGCGATGGAAGTGTCGAAGTCCGCGGCGGACTGGGCCTTTGCCGATGCCGCCGGCAAGCCGGGCGTCATCATCTTCACCGACTCCACCTATGCGATCGCGATTGCCAAGGCCGATCGCATGAAGAAGGAGATCGAGGATCTCGGCGGTACGGTGCTCGAATATGTCGACACGCCGATCGCCGAAACCTCCCAACGCATGCCGCAGCTCACCACATCGCTTCTGCAGAAGTATGGCGCGAAGTGGACGCATTCGCTGGCGATCAACGACCTCTATTACGACTTCATGGGACCTTCGCTCGCCTCGGCCGGCATTGCAGGCGATGGAAAACCGGTGAACGTTGCAGCCGGTGACGGTTCGGAGAGCGCCTATCAGCGTATCCGCGCCAAACAGTTCCAGGCCGTCACGGTCGCCGAGCCGCTCAACCTCCAGGGCTGGCAGCTTGTCGATGAACTGAACCGCGCCTTTGCGGGTGCTCCGTGGTCGGGCTATGTGTCGCCGCTCCATGTGGTGACCAGTGAGAACGTCGAGTTTGACGGTGGGCCGAAGAACAGCTTCGATCCGGACAACGGCTATCGCGATCAATACAAGAAAATCTGGGGCAAATAGCCCTCCCAATCGGGGCGTATCGACCGATACGCCCTGATCCTACGACAGCCCGCCACCATCGATCCAGCTCCGGCGAGTTTTGGAAAAGAGAACCTATGATCATTCGTTATGCTTTGTTTGAAGGCGAAATCCATCCGGGTAAAGAAGCGGAATTCCGCCAATTCGTGCGGCAGCGGCTCGTCCCTCTCTGGACGAAATTTCCGGGCGCCGAGGAAATCCGGGTGCTGGATGGAATGGAGCGCGACGAAGGCGCCCCGATCTATGCCATGGCGCTCGCCATTCGTTATCCCGATATGGAGGCGGTGAACGCGGCACTTCTCTCCGACGTGCGCTCTGAAAGCCGCGAAGTCACCGGTGAACTTCTGCAGCTCTTTACCGGCAAGGTGCATCATCACGTATTCGCGGCCAACGAATATGCACCGCATATTGCCTGACATCAGGTAAGCCCGACGTTTTCGACGGCCCGGGCGACTGCTCCGGTCCGCTGCCCGGCCATAAACAAAAGTCAAGGCTTGAACAAAACCGGCAAAGCGCCTGCGGACGAGCGTCCCGGGCGGCTTTTCGCGCCTGGATGTTCCGGCCATCTTCGGCAGCCCAGGCAGGGGCTCCCCCTCCTTCCCAAGGTGCCGCTAGGCACGGTGCTGACATCGGCGATCCGGTCACTCAGAAAGCTCTCGAAGTGTCCGGTCTCGGCAAGGTGCTCAGGTTCGAAGTCAAATGGGCCAATATCAGCGGCGGCCCGCAGACTTCAGAAGCTTTCCGCGCCCATGCCCTCGATGTCGGGTCGGTGGCCGAGATCCCCTCCATCTCCGCCAACTGGATATCCTGCCCGTCCGCAACATTGCCTATCGCGAACGCCGTGACCCGATCGCCAATCCCACCTACCGCTCGGCATCGCACCAGGCGCGACCGTCAAGACGCTCGCCGATTTCCGCGGCCGTGATGTTCGCCGCGGTGTTCTCGAACTTCTCCGAGATGCGGAAGAACCGATTCTCGCAGGCGATCTGTCAAAACAGTTTGCCGAACGCGAAGGCTTCGGAGCCGAGATTGACGGGATCGGCACTAACCTGGCTGGAAGGTTTTCTGGCCTGCTCGAACGCATGGAGCAGACAGGGCTGGTTCGCTGCTCAGGTGCTCCCGACGGTCGTCGTAGAATGTGGGAGATCGCCAGCGAATCCCAGGATTAAACCGGGCCGCCCACTCAGGCTAACTGTCTTTGAATGACCAAAATATCGAGAGAGGGAGCGCAAACATGTTTTCGCCGAAACTGAGTACGCGCTCTCCCATATAGATGACGATGCCGACGAAGGGACGGTTCCTACCTGGGCCCTCATGTAGAAACCATCGCAGATGTTGAAAATCTTTTGCTTCAGCCGCAGTCGATG
This sequence comes from Rhizobium acaciae, assembly GCF_025941625.1. Taxonomy (NCBI): domain Bacteria; kingdom Pseudomonadati; phylum Pseudomonadota; class Alphaproteobacteria; order Hyphomicrobiales; family Rhizobiaceae; genus Rhizobium; species Rhizobium acaciae. The sequence goes on along the minus strand of NZ_JAPCZO010000014.1, from coordinate 139,347 downwards.
TCTTCATCTCGAAGCCGACTATCGTTCTGTCTGACTCAGCAAGGATGTCTATCTCGCGTCCTCGTTGATGCCTCCAATGATAAAGTCGCCACTGACGCATCTGATGAGGGAGGGATTTCCACATTTCATTGTAAACGAAATTTTCGAACAGGCCGCCAAGCGCTGTGGGATTCGCGCCAATATTGAAGCTCTGGGCGTTCATACTCCTCAAAGCCGCGACGATCCCAGTATCCACAAGATGGATTTTTGGTTGGCGTATGTCGCGACCGGACTCTCCAGAGGTCCACGCAGGCAATCGCCGCAATAGAGAGAGCTTCGTTAGAATATCGAGGTAGGTCTCGGTGGTGTTCCTTTGTAAACTGATGTTTGAACATAGTTCGTTTATATTTAGCTCGTTTCCGACGCGCGTAGCTAGTTGATCGATCATCCGCCTCATGGCGTCAGATTTTCTTATCTTTAAGATGTACGCAACGTCGCGATCCACAACACTGTCAACGTAGTCTGTGTATCTATTTTGCCTCCAGCGCTCTTCCAGAGTTCGTATCTCGGGGAAACCGCCTGCGACTATCAAGTCGATGTATTGTGCCCGGGACAACGTTTCTGCTTTAGGCAGGTCTAGCGGATCGGGACGGTCATTCGTCGATGCCCAGTCGAGTATTTTCGCGGGCCCCATGCGATTTGCTTCGGCGACACTTAACGGAAGCATCGTCATTGTATGGACCCGGCCTGCCAACGAGTCCGCCACGTGCGCGGAAGTGAAAACGTTGGATGAACCTGTCAGGACGAATTGACCCATCGCTCGGTTTTCGTCCACGATTCTCTTCAATGCCAAAGCTAATTTCGTTGATCTTTGGGCTTCGTCGATAATGAGGGGGCCTGCTTTCGTCTCAGCCAGCAGGGCATCCAGCTGTCCTTTTGGATCAGCCTCAATAGCTGCAAGCACACCCTCGTCATCTAAGGTGATGAATTTTCCAACGCTCAATAGATCGCGTACCAGTGTCGTCTTCCCGACCTGGCGCGGTCCAATAATGTTAACCACTCGCGCTGATGTAAGTGCAGCCTTTAGTTGGGGCTGCAGATGGCGCGGGAGGAGACTCTCGTCGATGATGGTCACTTCATTTTCTCAGCAAAGCGATATGGGGAAAGTTGTAATAGAGTGGTGGGGAAAGTGTCAATATGATATCGGTGAAACTGTTAATAGAGTTCCGGTGAAACTGTCAGTAGACGTCGGAGAATTGACGAAGCCCAAATCGGTCACCGCAGGTATCGTTGCTTCTATCACCGCTGTCTTCTCGGTCCAGACCGGGTCCTCGATACGCTCCGCCGCACTCTGCCAATACCCGAAAAGGCTCTTCGACGTCGTTCGGTAAGTGACCGGGCGCGGTACGTCGGCGAGCTGCCAACGCAGCCCCATTTAACGGGTGTCCTCCTTCCACGCGACCATCGCCATGTACCCAGTGAGGTATTTTAACGAGAATCGATGGTGAATGCCGACGTACGAGTGCTCGGCGCGGGCAAAGAAGCTCTCGATCCGGTTCGTGTCGGTCCCGTCCGTATGCCAGGACCAACGAGTTCATGCGGCTGGTCCGAAGATTATGGACCGAAGACAGCGTCACATCCGCGGGCGAGAACTTTCGGGTCGCCGACTCCACCGTCGTGCCGCGCGTCCGTCCGCGACCGAGGCCGATGTCCAGCTCTTCTGGGGCGAGCCGCTCGACGTGTCCGGGAGCAGATCGAACGGCTCAAGGCTGAGCCGGGAACTGGGCCGCGATCTCCCGCCGCTGGAATTCGGCCTGCGGATAATGACGCTGCTCAGGGACACCAGCGCGCTGGCTGTTGGCCAGCAGCGGCTGCTCGAGCTGCATGAGCGCGGCGACGTCCTCGACGACAACCTCTATACCGCTCCGGGCAAGTTCGGCGGCGGCGGAGCCGGCACCACCTGGCTGGTCGGGTCGGCGGAAGACGTCGCCCGCTCGCTGCGCAAATACAAGGATCTCGGCGTCACTCACTTCGTGCTGTCCGACACGCCCTATCTTTCCGAAATCAAGCGACAGGGCGATCAGCTTCTTCCGCTGCTGCGCGTCTGAAGTCGGAGCAGCGGCGCTCCGGTACAGCAGCTGCAATTCATGCCGATTAGCGAGACCGTTCAGAGCGTCGCGCAATTCGCGGGCAAGCCGCAGAACCCTGCTATGCGGGGGAGGTTGCTGATTTCGCAACCATCGGGAGAGCGCTCGTCAAATTGTCCATCCGAAAAGCGCAAATGCTATCCAAATAGAGCGCTATAGCTTGCTCCGTCGGCTCCGTTTACACTCTCTAAAATATATTACTCTAATTTTTTTTAGATATCGGGGCGACGTTCTTTAGGACTGTCACCTCCGCCATGATGGCGGGTCAGGTACCCGAATTTCGCATGAAAATCGGCTTTTATTGCTTTGACGGATGTCCCGTATCTTAAGCGCGATTCCGGGCGCAGGGTGCCCGTCGGATGCACTCGGAGACACACCGAGGCTCTGCATTCGGACGAGATATGACAAGCAATCCTGGCTGCCGAGACATCCTTGCAACAAAGCTCACCGCGGGGGAGAGTGCATATGAAGAATATCATGAGTTTCGGGGTTGTGGCCCGCCTGGCGCTTGGTTTCAGCGTTCTCCTCTTGCTGATGGTCGGCTTGACCATCTATTCGACGCAAGAAGTTGCGCAGATCAACGATAAGCTTGAAACCATCAACGACGTCAACAGCGTGAAGCAGCGGTTTGCCATCAACTATCGCGGCAGCGTGCATGATCGGGCAATCGCCATTCGCGACGTCACGCTGGTGACGTCTCCCGATGAACGGAAGACCGCCGAGGCATTGATCGAAAAGCTGGCGGCCTCCTACGCCGAGAATGAAAAGCGCATGGCGGATATGGTTGCATCTCCGGCCGGTGCGACGGAACAGGAAAAGACCATCCTCAGCGAGATTGCAGACATCCAGGCGAAGACCAATCCATTGGTCGCCCAGATCATTGCGCTGCAGGAGAAGGGCGACGGCGAGGCCGCCCGCAAGATTCTGCTCGAACAGGCGCGGCCGGCTTTCGTTGCCTGGCTCGGCGCCATCAACAAATTCATCGACTATCAGGAAGCGCTGAACAAATCGATCGGCGGCGAGGTTCGCAGCTCGGCAAGCGGCTTCAAGCCATTCGCACTGACCGCGCTTGGCATTGCGGCCGTTCTTTCGCTGGTTGCCGCGGCCGTGACCGCACGCACGATCGTCGGCCCACTGGCAAAACTTCAGCTTTCGCTGAAAGCGATGGCCGATGGCAATCTTGATGGCGATCGCCGCCTCGAAGCGCGCGGCGATGAGATCGGCAAGCTCGCACGGGCGGTGGCCGGGCTGCGCGACGCAATTTCGGCAAAGGCGGAACGGGAAGCTGACGCCGAGGCGAAGCGAGCCGTGTCGGAGCGGCATCGGCTGGAACAGGATGCAGATGAACGCCGCACCCTTGCCGAGCAGACGGACCAGGCTGTCGGTCAGCTTGGCGATGCATTGCAGGCGCTGGCTGACGGCGACCTGACACAGCAGATCGGCACTCCGTTCATTCCGTCCTTGGAAAAGCTGAGAGCCGACTTCAATTCTGCGGTCGAAAAGCTCCGTGCCGCCATGCAGAAGGTTGCGCAGAACGCCAGCGCCATCGCCGCCGGTGCACAGGAGATCCGCTCCGCCTCGGACGATCTCGCCAAGCGGACCGAACAGCAGGCAGCTTCCGTCGAGGAAACTGCCGCTGCTCTGGAAGAGATTACGACCACCGTTGCCGACTCGAGCAACAAGGCTCAGGAAGCCGGCCAGCTCGTTCGCAAGACGAAGGATAGTGCCGAGCGGTCGGGCAGCGTCGTTCGGGATGCGGTCGACGCCATGGGCAAGATCGAATCCTCCGCCACCGAAATCGGCAGCATCATCGGCGTCATCGATGAAATCGCGTTCCAGACCAATCTACTGGCGTTGAATGCCGGCGTCGAAGCTGCCCGTGCCGGTGAGGCAGGTAAGGGCTTTGCCGTCGTCGCTCAGGAAGTGCGCGAGCTGGCGCAACGTTCCGCCAAGGCGGCAAAAGAAATCAAGGAACTGATCAACGCTTCGAACGGCCACGTCAAAAGCGGTGTGGCCCTGGTTGGCGAGACCGGAAAGGCGCTGAAAGAGATTGCCGAGCAGGTGCAGCAGGTCGACGGCAATGTGGGGGCCATCGTAGGCGCTTCGCAAGAGCAGGCGACGGGACTGAAAGAAATCAATACTGCCGTCAACAGGATGGATCAGGGCACGCAGCAGAACGCCGCCATGGTGGAAGAAGCCACAGCGGCCTCTCATAACCTCGCCAAGGAAGCCGACGCGCTGTTCCAGCTTCTGGGCCAGTTCAACATTGGCGGAGCGGTGGCAGCGAAGCGCGCATCGCAGCCCGCAGCCGCAGCGTCGCATGCTCAACCGGCGCCCTCGCCTGCGCGCCAGATGATTGCCAAAGTGGGTAAGTCGTTCCAGACGAATGGGAATGCGGCATTGGCCGGCGATTGGGAAGAGTTTTAAGTCACCCTGATTTTCCTCCAGCTTATGCTGGAACGCCAAAGCGGCATAATTTTGCGAAGGGCAGCGTTTGCTGCCCTTCGCATTTTCGGCTCAAAGAAGGTGAGCATGATGTTGTCCGAAAACCGCTCACACTTTTCGGCATCATGCGCTAGTCCAGGGGCACGAACAGGCCGAGCTTGACGTCCCGCAGCACCACATTCGTGTGCATGCGGCGGATCTGCGGATTGTCAGCCATGATCAGTGCGGCGATATCGTCATAATGCTCGACGTCGCGGGCGGTGACGATCGCGATCAGATCGACCGCACCAGTGACATAATAGACCTGCTGGATATGATCCTGCTTTTCCGCCCAGAGGCGGAACTTCGCCAGCGCGTCGTAATTATCCCGCTCGATCTCCATGCCAACGATGAACACCATCGCTGTGCCCGTCGCCTTGCGGTCGACGACGGCGACCTCCGCCTTGATGATCCCTTCCTCGCGCAGCCGCTTCAACCGCCTCTGCACGGCCGAGACCGACAGTCCGATCCGTTCGGCGATCGTTTCGGCTTTCAGCTGGCAATGGCGCTGAACGATATCGAGAATGTCACGGTCAAAACGATCGAGTTGTTCCATTGTCCAATCCTAGTTCTCGCCGCAGCAACTCGCGCATTCTGCCGTACTTGCCGCGCGAAGAAGATTATTTTGCATAAAATATGCATAATAGATGAAAACTGCGCGAAAAAACCGCGTTATTTTATCATTATCCTTCGCAAGCTCAAATCACCCGGAACCATGCATGCCAGATCAACCCTTTCCTGCTCTTCGCGTCGATGATCTCCATAAAAGCTTCGGCTCGCAACAGGTTCTCAAGGGTATCTCGACGCAGGCCGAGAAGTCCGATGTGATTTCTATCATCGGCTCGTCGGGCTCCGGCAAGAGCACTTTTCTCAGATGCATCAATTTCCTGGAAACGCCTGATCGTGGCCGCATTGCCGTAAACGGCGAGGAGATCGCGCTGAAGATGGGGCGGGGCGGCCGGCTGCAGCCGCGCAGTTGGCGGCAGATCGAACGGATACGGACCGGACTGGGGATGGTCTTCCAGAGTTTCAATCTCTGGGCTCATCGGACGGTCCTGGAAAACGTCATCGAGGCGCCGGTGCACGTCATGGGCATTTCACGGCGCGAGGCCATCGAAAAGGCCGAGGCCCTGCTCCACAAGGTCGGGCTCTTCGATAAACGCGACGCCTACCCCGCTTTCCTCTCCGGCGGCCAGCAGCAACGCGCGGCGATTGCGAGAGCGCTGTGCGTCGATCCTGCCGTCATGCTGTTCGACGAACCGACATCGGCGCTCGATCCGGAGCTGGTCGGCGAGGTCCTGAAGGTCATCCGCGATCTCGCGGAAGAAGGCCGGACCATGCTGATCGTCACGCATGAAATGCGCTTCGCCCGGGATGTCTCGAGCCGTGTTCTCTTCCTGCATCAGGGACGGATCGAGGAAGAAGGCCCGCCGGAGCAGATATTCGGGGCGCCGGTCAGCGCCCGCTGCCGGGAATTCACCGGTCTCAGCGCCCACTGATGCACTTCGAGCTCTCATCGACAACACAAACCAGGAGAATCCTGCGAATGAAACTGCTCCCCACACTGTTCGCCGGCGCGGCACTCGTGCTTTCCGCCGTCACCGCACAGGCCGAAGTTCGCTTCGGTGTCATGAACGAATCCTATCCGCCCTTCTTCGCCAAGGACGCCTCCGGCCAATGGCAGGGATGGGAAATCGACCTGATGAACGCTGTGTGCGAGGAGATGAAGGAGAAATGCTCGATCGTCGAGATTTCCTGGGATGGTCTCATTCCGGCTCTCCAGAGCAAGAAGTTCGACGTGATCTGGTCGTCGATGTCGAACACCGCGGAACGCTCGAAGGTGATCGACTTCACCGACAAATATTACAACACGCCGAGCACCTTGATCGGTCCCAAGGACCAGAAGCCGGGCGCCACCGCCGAGGACGTGAAGGGCAAGACCATCGGCATCCAGGTGTCGACGATCCAGTCGGAATATTACAAGAAGTATTTCGCCGCCGCTGCCGAGGAAAAGACCTACCAGACGCTCGATGAGGCTTTTCAGGATCTCGCCTCCGGCCGTATCGACTATGTCTTCGGCGATTCACTGGCGCTTGACGCGTTCCTCAAAAGCGATGGTGGCAAGGATTGCTGCGCCAAGATGGGCGACGTCGCCGACGACAAGGAAATTCTCGGCGCCGGCGTTTCGGGCGGCCTGCGCAAGGAAGACATTGAGCTGAAGGCCAAGCTGAATACGGCGATCGCCGCTGTCCGCGCCAGTGGCCAGTATGACGCCATCAACAAGAAATACTTCGATTTCGACATCTACGGCGCAAAGTAAGCAGCCGGAACGATGGCGACCACGCAACAAGGTATTCTGGACCTGCTGTCTCCCTATCCTCCGGGATGGGGCGGCGTCCTTCTGGCAGGTGCGGTCTCCACGGTCGCCATCTCGGCTTGCGCCTTCGCGATCGGGCTGCTGCTCGGCACGGGCGGCGCGCTTGGAAAGCTCTCGGGCAATCGCATGCTGCGCCTGCTGCTCGATCTCTATACCACGCTGATCCGCGCCGTCCCCGAGCTGATCCTGATCGTCGGGCTCTATTATGCCGGCACCGATGGCCTCAACCGGCTGCTCGCCGCGTTGGAGCTGCCGCCGGTCAATGTGAACGGCTTCGTCGCGGCCGTTGCGGTGCTGGGTTTCGTCCAGGGTGCCTACATGACGGAGGTGCTGCGCGGCGCGATCCTCGCCATTCCCGTCGGCCAGATCGAGGCCGCCAAGGCCTTCGGCATGGGACCGGTGCTGAGGTTCCGCCGGGTCCTGCTGCCAGCGCTCCTGCCAAACGCGCTGCCGGGTCTTGCCAATCTGTGGATGTCCGTGACCAAGGACAGCGCGCTGGTGGCGGTCGTCGGCTACCAGGAACTGGCGCTCGCCACCCGTCTTGCCGGGGCAAGCACCAAGCATTACTTCGTCTTTTTCCTTGCTTCGGCCCTTCTCTATCTCGCCATCACGCTTGTTTCCAACCTCGTCTTCAAACTGATCGAGGGACGGGTACGGCGGGGACAGCCGCGTCTTGCCTGAAGAAAGCGCCCCATGAATTTCACCTGGATCTCTTCCTATTGGCCGCTGCTTCTGACCGGCGCATGGCAGACCGTTTGCCTGCTGGTGATCTCCGTGGTGTTCGGCTTCGTCATCGCCATAGGCCTCGCCTTTGCGCAGGTCAGCGGCGGCAGGCTGACGCGGCTCCTGGCGCGCAGCTACTGCACCTTCTTTCGCGGCACGCCCCTGCTGATACAGCTATGGCTTCTCTACTACGGGGTGGGCTCGCTGCTGCCCATGGTCCCCGGCATTCGCCAGAGCCTGTTCTGGCCGATCCTGCGCGAGGGCTTCTTCTTCGCCGCCGTCAGTTTTACCCTGAACTATGCAGCCTATGAGGCAGAGGTGTTGCGTGGCGCGCTGCTTGCCGTTCCCAAGGGCGAGCTCGAAGCCGGCCGGGCCTTCGGCCTGTCGCCCTGGATGCTGATCCGCCGCATCTGGCTGCCGCGCGCCATTCGAATCGCCCTGCCGACGATTGCAGGAGAGATCGTCATGCAGCTCAAGGCGACGCCGCTCGCCTTTACGGTGACCGTGATGGATCTCTACGCCGTGGCAAACAAGGTTCGGCAGGACACGCTGCTCGTCTATGAACCGCTGCTGGTCGTCACCTTCTTCTATCTCGCCCTGACCGCTGTGATCGCCCGCGTCTTTCGAGGTCTCGAAGCGCAGGTGCCGGTTCGCCGCTAGGCCGACGGAAAAGGATTGGCCCATGAACTCCCTCGCGCACAAACCACGTGCACCCCGCCCACTTTACGATGAAAAGCCCGCCGCCGCTGACGGCGCGACAGCCTGAATGGAGACCTCTTCATGAGCACGATGCGAATTCTCGATGGCGGCATGAGCCGCGAACTGTTGCGGCTGGGCGCCGAGCTGAAACAACCGGAATGGTCGGCATTGGCGCTGATCAATGCGCCGGATATCGTCCGTAGGGTACACCAGGAATTCATCACCGCCGGCTCTGAGGTCGTTACGACAAACAGCTATGCGCTCGTGCCCTTTCATATCGGTGAGGACCGGTTCTGGAAGGAGGGAGCGGCGCTGATCCGTCTCGCCGGTCGCTTGGCGCGCGAGGCGGCGGATGCCGTCACGGATCGGAAGGTGCTGGTTGCCGGGTCGCTGCCGCCGATCTTCGGCTCATACGAGCCGCAGAATTTTCAGCCTTCGCAGGTGCAGGACTATCTCGAGGTGCTTGTCGAAAACCTTTCTCCCTTCGTCGATATATGGCTCGGCGAGACGTTGAGCCTGATCGTGGAGGCAGAGGCTGTCCGCAAGGCGGTGGCGACGTCAGGCAAGCCGTTCTGGATTTCGTTTACATTGGCGGATGACCAGGCAGCGATCAGGGGCGGCGAACCGAAGCTTCGTTCCGAGGAAAGGGTCGAGGACGCGGCATCCTGGGCGGTTTCATCGGGCGCTGAAGCCCTCTTGTTCAATTGCAGCAAGCCTGAGGTCATGCAGGCGGCCGTGGAGACGGCGGCGCGGGTGATCCGGAAGATGGACGCTCATATCGAAATCGGCGTTTATGCCAATGCCTTCGAAGGGGAGCAAGGCGAGGCAGCCGCCAATGAAGGCCTGCATGAGACCCGCAGCGATCTGAATGACGATGCCTATTCGCGCTATGCCTGCTCCTGGGCCGAGGCCGGCGCGACGATCATCGGCGGCTGCTGCGGTATCGGCGCTGCCCATATCCATCGCCTGAGGACGACGCTTTTGCGCTGAATAGCCGAGAGTGAGGCTGCTGCCGGCAATCGCAGTTCTCGGACTTTATTGATCCTCTTGGTGAAGTCACCTCGCGAGCGCTTTCGTCCGCCCTTCGGCGCCATCACCTTGATTTCTGAGAGATGCAGGGCATCAGCCTCGTTTTGGCCGGGTCGGGGCATGGTCGAGACCGGCGGCGGCCTTCTTCAGGCAGTCGAGGTAGCGGTCCCGGTTGGCGATGCCATCGTCGCGCGGCGTGACGAGGCAGAGCGTCGCGGCTGCATGACCTTCCTCGCCCCGCACCGGTACGGCAAAACAATGGGTGAAGCTGTCGACGATGCTGTTGAAGGTGAAGAGACCTTCACGCTCGGCCTGGCGCACCTCGGCGATGAAGGTTTGCGGCTCGAGCCATTCGCCGTTCGGCAGGCGAAAATCCTGCGGCGGAATGAAGTTCAGGATTTCTTGATCCGACAGGTGTGCGACGAGTAGACGGCCCGACGCCGTCCACGGGATCGGCACCGACTGTCCGACATCCGTCGAAATGCGGAAGGGGCGCGCGCCTTCGCGCATGCGGACGACGGTGTATCTGTTTCCATCCAGCATGCAGAACTGCGCCGTTTCCCGCGTCTCGTCGGCAAGCTGTTCCAGCGTCGCCTCGCATTCGCGGGTGAAGTCGAAATGGTTCTCATAGGCTGCGCCGAGGAAATACAGCTTGCGGCCAAGATAGACACGCCCCTCGCCGCCGGTGAATTCCAGGATGCCATTCTGCAGCAGCAGGTTGACGAGCTCGTAAACCGATGAGCGCGGCGCGCCGATCTGCGCGGCGATTTCATTCGGCTTCAAGGCCTGCCGTTTCTGGCGCAGGAAATCGAGGATCTCGAAGGCGCGGTCGAGCCCTCGGGCGCGTTTGCCGGCTGCTTCGTCCTGAACTGCATCCATTGCTATCGATCCCTTTTTGTCCGGCCAAGCTTTTCAAGCCGTCTGCCGCATCTGTCAATCGATCCCGTCATTACCAGCGAATGAAATTTTCCCGCCCCTCTTGCGAGGTAAAAAAATCGGCATAAGATCGCTTCGTCCGGTATATAGATCACATGTACGCTATATTGGACACAGATGGCAAGCCGTCAACGCTGCCGCACACAAAAAAGGGGATCGACATGAAGAATCTTGAAAACGGCATTTCCGCTTCGCTACGCCGCCGCCTTCTTGCGGGTGCTGCCGCCGCTGCGGCACTTCTCGTCTTTTCGGCCGGCACGGCCTCGGCCGCCGCCAATTGCATCAAGGGTGACAGGAAAGCGCCCTATACGATCGGCTGGGCAAACATCTACTCGGTGCCGACCTGGATGAAGCAGACCGAAGGCACTATCACGGCTGAAGTGGAGGAGCTGAAGAAGGCGGGCCTCGTGAAGGACCTGATGATCACGGACGCGCAGGGCAACGCCCAGACGCAGATCCAGCATATCCAGTCGATGATCGACGCCAATGTCGACGCCATCGTCGTGATCGCCGGTTCCTCCAACGCCCTCGACCGCGTCATATCAGATGCCTGCGACAAGGGCATCGCCGTCGTGAATTTCGACAGCCTTGTCAACACCGACAAGGTGACGGCGAAGATCAACACCGATTCCAACGAATGGGGCGCGACCGCTGCCAAGTGGATGGTCAGCCAGCTCGGCGGCAAGGGCAAGATCATCATCATGAACGGCCCGGCCGGCATTTCGGTGAGCGACGACCGCCGCAAGGGCGCCCAGCCGGTCCTCGACGCCAATCCCGGTCTCCAGGTGATCACCGAGACGAACACGGAATATAACGTCGCCCCGGCACAGGAAGCGATGACCAGCCTGCTCTTCGCCAATCCCGAAATCGACGGCGTGCTGTCGCTCGGCGGCGCGCTATCGGCCGGCTCCGTCCTCGCCTTCGAGCGCCAGGGCCGCGACCAGGTGCCGACAACAGGCGAAAACGCCAGGCAGTTCCTGGAACTCTGGAAGGAGAAGGGATTGAAGGGCTGGGCCACCATGCAGCCCAACTGGCTCGGCGCGCTTTCCGTTTACACCGCCGTGCAGGCGCTGGAAGGCAAGGACGTTCCGGCCTTCGTCAAGGTGCCGCTGCCTGTCATCGACGACAGCACGATCGGCAGCTACCTCGCCCGGGCCGACAAGTTCCCGGCTGACGGCTATATCTACTCGGACTACGACAAGGCGCTCTTCGACAAGCTGCTTGCCACCAAGTAATCCGCCCAAGTAACTCGGGTTGAGGAAAGCCGTCATGACGGAAGAAAGACCCCTGCTGGAAGCCCGGCAGGTGTTCAGAGGATTTTTCGGAAATCCCGTTTTGAAGGGCGTCGATATCGCCCTTCTGCCGGGCAGGGTTCACGCCCTGCTCGGCGAAAACGGCGCCGGCAAGTCCACGCTGATCAACCTCCTGTCCGGTGCTCTGCAGCCGGATAGCGGCTCCATCCTCGTCGACGGCAAGCCGGTCGGGCGCTTCAACCCGGCGGCTGCGCGCGCGGCCGGTATTGCCGTCGTTCAGCAGGAGCTGAGCCTGACGGCCAGTCTCTCGATTGCCGAAAACATCGGGCTCGGCGCCTTTCCGCGCCGGTTCGGTCTCATCGACTACAAAGCGCTTCATCGCGGCGTGTCAGACGTCTGCGATATGGTGGGGCTCACCGAGCCGCTCGACATGCCAGTCGCCGATCTGGCACTTGGCCGCCGTCAGATGGTGGAGATCGCCAAGGCACTGTTCCGCAAGCCGCGTGTGCTCATTCTGGACGAGCCGACCTCATCGCTCTCCGCGCACGAAGCCGGCATCCTTGCCCGCCTGATCGAGACGCTGAGGGACCGCGGCACCGCACTTCTCTATATTTCCCACCGCCTCAACGAGGTGCAGGCGCTGTGTTCGCATGTCACAGTGCTGAAGGACGGCTTGGTCACCGCCGACCAGTCGCTGTCCGGCATCGACGGCGAAGGCCTGGTGCGCCTGATGGTCGGTCGCGAGACCGGCGACCTGTTCCCGCCGCGCCTGGCCGCAGCACCTGGTGCGATGCGCATCAGCGTCGAAGGTTTTTCCGCCGGCATGGTACGTGACGTCGGCTTCTCCGCCCGCGCCGGCGAGATCGTCGGCATTGGCGGGCTCGTGGGACAAGGGCAGGAAGACCTGCTGCTCGGTCTCTACGGCGCGATTCCGGCCTCGGCCGATCGGGCGGAAGTATCCGGCAAGCCCGCCCTGCCCGCCAATGTGGGCGAGGCGAATGCCGCCGGCATCGTCTATGTTCCGGCCGACCGCAAGCATGAGGGGCTGGTGCTGCCGCATTCCATTGCCTCCAATCTCATCCTGCCCTCGCTAGGACGGCTCGCCCGCAAGGGCTTACGCGACCGACCGGCGGAAAACGGCCTGGTCGCCGATCTGGCGCGCCGGCTGACGATCAAGGGCGATACGGCCCGCCCGGTGCAGGCGCTTTCCGGCGGCAACCAGCAGAAGGTGGCGCTCGCCAAATGGCTGCCGCTCGATCCCTCCGTTCTGCTCCTCAACGATCCGACGCGCGGCGTCGACATCGAGACCAAGCGGGAAATCTACCTCATGCTCCGCGCCTTCGCCGCCGAGGGGCGGCTCGTCATTCTGGCCAGTTCCGATACGCCGGAGCTGGTGCATCTCTGCGACCGTGTCGTGGTTCTGCGCGAGGGCCGCGTCGCCGCGGTGCTGTCGCAAGATCACATCAGCGAAGGAGCGATCGTCGGCGCAGCCATGGGCATCACGGCCACGACGCAGGGAGAGGCAGCATGAGCACGAGTTCGTCATCCCGGCTCTACGGCTCGATCCAGCTCCGCCGCAACCGCGGCCTTGCCGGCCTCTATCTGGTCGTCGCCGCCTTTCTCATCCTCTATGGGGTGCTCTTTCCCGGCATCCTTTCGATCGGCGGCTTCTCCAAGTTCACGCAGAACTGGTTCCCGCTGGCGCTCGTCACCATGGCGCAGGCGCTGCTCATGCTGAACGGGGGCATCACGCTGGCGATCGGCCCGCTCGTCAGTCTTGGAGCGGTGATTGCCGCGACGACGATGGAAGGCGCGCTCGGCGTGCCGGGCGGCATTCTTGCGGTCTCGCTTGCCGGTCTTTCGATCGGCGCCGCCATCGGCGCCATCGTTACCTATCTGAGGCTGCCTGCAATCATCGTCACGCTCGCCGGCTCCTTCATCATCGGCGGTGTCGCGCTCATCCTGCTGCCGCGGCCGGGCGGGTTCATTCCCGATTGGCTGTCGACGGTACTGGCCGGCCACACGCCCGTCGCCTTCCTGCTGCTCGTCGTGATCCTGGTACTGTGGAAGGCCTTTCTTGCAACGCCGCTCGGCCTCGGCATCTACGCGGCCGGCGACAATCCGGTCGGTGCGTTCCGCTCCGGCGTCCCGGTTGAACGGGTGAAGGTCGCAGCCTTCGCGCTGTCCGGTCTTCTCGCCGCCCTGACCGGTCTCTTCGTGGCTGCGCAGACCGGCTCGGGTGATCCTGTTATCGGCACGCCCTTCACGCTGAACTCGATTGCCGCTGCCGTGCTCGGCGGCGTGGGCTTCCTCGGCGGCAAGGGCACGATGCGCGGCGCGATCTGCGGCAGCCTGCTGCTCTCGGTGATGATCAACGTCATGTTCTTCCTGGGCTTCCCGCCGGTCGCACAATATGTCGCGCAAGGTCTGATCATCGTCGGCGCGGTCGCCGTGCCGGAACTTCTTGGGGCTTGGAGGGCAAGGCGATGAATATCATCAGGTCCGCGTTCCGCAATCCGCCGCTGCTGACCTTCCTTCTGGTCGCGCTCGTCTGGATCGTCGCAAGCTTTACGTTGCGTGGTTTCGGCGCCTATGGCCACCTGCGCTACCTGCTCGAACTCGCCGCGGTGATCGGCATTGCCGCCGCCGGCCAGACGCTCGTCATCCTGATGGGCGGCATTGATCTCTCCGTCGGCGCGGTCATAACAGTCACGGCGATCCTGCTGCCGCTGATCTCGCCAGCCTGGGACCCGACCGGCCTCGCCGGCATCGCGGCGGCCCTTGCCATCGCCACCGGCATCGGCCTGATGAACGGCGCCGGTGCTGCCTATCTTCGCGTGCCGCCGATCATCATGACGCTGGCCATGGCGACCTTCCTCCAGGGTTTGCTCGTCATCGTCGCCGGCGGCAGCGCGGTCACCGTCAGCAATCCGGCGGTCATCCTGCTCGGGCAGGCGCGGCCGCTCGGCATTCCCTCGGGCATCGTTCTGTGGCTCGTCGTCTCGATCGTCGTCCTGCTGCTCGTTCACCGCATGCCGATCGGCGCGCGTTTCCTGGCGCTCGGGGCGAACCCGCTGGCGGCCCGGCTTTCCGGCGTCAGCGTCACGCGCAACACGCTGATCGTCCACACTCTGTCGGGCTTTTTCGCAGGGCTTGCCGGCATTCTCGTGCTCGGCATGAACCGGCAAGGTTATGTCGGCATCGGCGACCCCTATCTGCTGACCTCGATCGCCGCCGTCGTGCTCGGCGGCACCTCCATCCTCGGCGGCCGCGGCACCTATGCCGGGACCATTCCGGGGGCAATCCTGCTCGTCACGACGACGGCGCTGATCACCGTCGTCAACGCCTCGCCCGGCTGGCGCTCGATCATGTTCGGCGCGCTGATCCTTGCCCTTCTGCTCGTTTCCGGCCGTGAGGCGCGCCGATGACGGAACTCTATGACGGGCCGGTGATCGACCCGCATCACCACCTCTGGGGCCTCAGTCTGCAACGCCATCCCTGGCTGCAGAAGGCGCGGGCATCAGGCGAAGAGATGGTTTTCGGAAGCCTCGCACCGATCCTGCGCGACTATGGCATCGACGATTATCGCGCCGATGCTGCCCGCCAGAACGTGATTGCAACCGTGCATGTGGAGGCGGGCTGGTCCGTTGCCTACCCGCTGGAAGAGAGCCGCTGGCTGGATGGCCTCGACCGCAGCTCCGGTGTGGCGCATCGTTATATCGCGCGCGTGCCCCTCGACGGGCCGGACGCCATGTGCCTGCTCGAGGCGGAAGCGGCGAACCCGAATGTCGTCGGCATCCGTGATATTTTGAGCTGGCATCCGGACGCGGCGAAGAGTTTTGCTTCGCGCCCGAACCGCATGGACGATCCCGCCTGGCGGGCGGGGCTTGCCCATGCCACGCGGCTCGGGCTGGTCTTCGACTTGATGCTCTATCCCTGGCAGATGAGCGAGGCGCTCGAACTGGTGCGTGCTTTTCCGGAAACGCTTTTCGTGCTCAACCATGGCGGAAGCCCGGCAGACCGGACGGAGGACGGCATGGCGCTCTGGCGCCGTGGTCTGCGGGCGCTCGGCAGTGAGCCGAATCTGCGCCTGAAGATCTCCGACCTCGTCGCCTACGACAATAAGTGGACGCTCGAAAGCCTGCGGCCGGTGATCGAGCATTGCCTCGATTGTTTCGGTCCGGCGCGCGCGATGTTCGCGAGCGACTTTCCAGTCGCGGGCTTGCACGCCTCTTTCGACGAGGTCTATCAGGTTTTCCGCACGGTGGCCTCGCAGCTCTCTTACGACGAGCAACGTGCCCTGTTCTTTGCCAGCGCCAACGACACCTATCGCCTCGGCATCGCCGACCCGGCCGAGATCAGGAGTGGCTGCCATGTCTGACCTCCATACCGCGACGGAAAACGTGCTGATTGACGAGCGGGTGCGCGGCTTTCCGCCCGGCAATCCGCCGCTTGCGCTTGCTGCAATCGGCAAGCAGGGATGGAAACCCTATGACGGCAGGATGGCTCTGCCGCTGATCTCGCTCGACCGGCAGGCTTTCTCCGGCAATGTCAAACTGATGATGGCCTATGTGAAGAGCCACGGCGCCGAGATCGCGCCGCATGCCAAGACGCCGATGTCGACGGCGCTGGCGGAGGCACTTCTGGCGGCAGGCGCCTGGGGCACGACGGTCGCCGATATCCGCCAGGCCGCTGTCCTGCTCAAGGCGGGACAACGCCGGCTGATCCTCGCCAACGAGATCGGCGGGGTGGCCGCTGCCCGCCGGCTCGCGGCCCTGCTTGCCCATTATCCCGATGCGGAACTCCACATCTTCGTGGATTCGACAGCGCTCGTCGATGCTCTCCGTACCGCATGGCAGGAGCGTGCCGATCTACCGCCCCTCGGCCTGCTGGTGGAGTTCGGCGCCGGCCGCGCCGGTGCCCGCGGCGTCGACGCCGCCGAGGCAATTCTGGAGGCGATCCTTGCCGCGGAGACGCCGGCCTTCCGGCTGACCGGCATCGCCGCCTATGAGGGTGCGGCGGCGACCGCCGATGCGGAAGAGACGATGCGTCGCATCGACGCGCTGATGGCGGTGACATCCGATTTCCTGCCGAAGGTGCGCGCCCGCATCGGTGACGAGCGGCCGCTCCTGGTCACGGCTGGCGGCTCGGTGTTTTTCGATGTGGTGATTGCCAGGCTTTCCGCCGCCGTCGCAGCCGATCCCGTGTGCCGGCTGGTGTTGCGCAGCGGCGCGATCTTCTTCCACGATCACGGCATCTACGAGCGCGGCCTTGCCGGCCTCGATGCACGCGGCGGTTTCCGCATCGGCAGCGAGATGGTTTCGGCGGCCACAGCTTTCCGTCCGGCGCTGCGGGTCTGGGCCGAAGTCCTCTCCCGGCCGGAGCCGCGGCTGGCGATCTGCGGCATGGGCATGCGCGACGTGGCAATTGACCAAGGCCTGCCGCGGCCGTTGGCGCTCTATCGCAATGGGGCGTATCTCGCCGATCTCGGAGACGCCGAGGTGTTTCGCCTCAACGATCAGCACGCCTTCGTGGCCCTTGCCGACGGCAGCGACGTCGCGGTCGGCGACGTTATCGAGTGCGGCATCTCGCATCCCTGCACCTGCCTTGACCGGCATGCCATCCTCTACGGCCTCGATCCGGACCATTCGGTGACCGCGGCCTATCTGACCAGCTTCGGCTGAACTCTCCCTCCAAAAGCAAGAAAAGGAAAACCCGCAAATGATCCAGCGTTATCAGAAAGGTTCGCGTATGAGCCAAGCCGTCAGCTACGGCGGTCTCGTCTATATTGCCGGCCAGGTCGCGGAAAATCGCAAGGCTGATATCAAGGATCAGACCCGCGACGTGCTCGGCAAGATCGACGCCCTTTTGCGAGAAGCCGGTATCGATCGCTCGCGCCTCATCGCCGTCAATGTCTTCCTGCCGGCGATCGTCGATTTCGAGGCGATGAACAGCGTCTATGACAGCTGGATCGACATCGAAAACCCGCCGGCCCGCGCCTGCACCGAAGCTCGTCTCGCCGATCCTGATCTGCGCGTCGAAATGACCGCGATCGCTGCGCTCTAGCGGAAAGCACGACGCGTAGGTTGAAAATGTTACAGCGTCTTTTGGCGTCTCAAAAAAGACGTGTGGCGCTGTAACGGCATCGCAACCGCCCGCACTGGAGACATCATGCATAGCGGTCTCGTCAATCCGATCGACTTTTCGCGCGAGGGCCGGCAGGCCGGCCATCTCGCCATTCCCTATTCGATCGACCGTTCGCCCTATTATCAGATCCGCATTCCGGTCCTTCGCCTAAAAAATGGCGAGGGGCGGTCTTTGCTGCTGATGGCCGGCAATCATGGCGACGAGTATGAGGGCGAGCTCCAGCTCGGCCGGCTGATGCGGCTGCTGGATGTCGCGGAAATCCGCGGCGTCGTCACCATCCTGCCGATGGCGAACCTGCCGGCGGTAATGGCGGCCAAGCGCTGCTCGCCCTTCGACGGCGGCAACCTCAATCGGGCGTTTCCCGGAGATCCCAGCGGCTCACCGACGGCGCGGATGGCGCATTTCCTCGAACATGAACTTTTTCCGCGCCATGACGTCGTGCTCGACCTGCATTCGGGCGGCACCTCCATGGCCCACCTGCCCTGCACGCTGATCGAGCGGCAGGCCGATACCGCTCGCTTCGAGCGGTCCGTTTCGCTGATGCGCGCCATGGGTGCGGCGCATGCCTTCATCGCCGATAATGGGCCGACCGCACCGACATCGATGGGTGCTGCGGCAAGGGCCGGAACCATCGGTCTTTCCGGCGAGTTCGGCGGCGGCGGTACCGTGACGCCTGAGACAATGGCTTTCACGGCGGCGGCGATCGACCGGCTGCTCGTCACACTCGGCATCGTGAAGCATCCGGTCCTGTCGCGCGTGCCGCTCGCCGAGCCGGGACCGTTGCAGCTGCTTTCATTATCTAGACATAGCCAGGGCATCTATGCGAACCGCAGAGGCTGGTTCGAGCCGGCCGCAGCCCTCGGCGCCACCGTTTCCGCCGGCGACCTTGCCGGGTGGTATCATGACCTCGAAAGCCTGGAGCAACTGGAGGAAGAGCTGCGCTTTGCCGAGAGCGGCATTGTCATTTCCCACAGGCTGCATTGCGACAGCCAGGCCGGCGACTGCCTGATCCAGGTCGCCGAACCGATCGCATCCTGAGGAGTGCTGATCTGCTCAAGCGACTGCGTCGACCGCTGCCTTGACCCAGTCGAGACGCTTTGCCGGTATCAGGCCGTAATTGTAGAAGTTCACGCCGTCAGCGCCGGCATCGACGGCGGCCTTGGCGCGTGCGGCCAGGATCTCGGGCCCGCTGACCTCGGGATAGAAGACGCGCAGGCCCACCCCGAGGAACTTTCCCGGTCCGATTGCCGCCCGGCCGGTCCGGATGACATCGCCGACGGCATCCGGCTGCATGTCGTAGCAGCAGAGGATCGCCCCGTCGCAGAGCTTGCCGGCGGCTGCGAGATCGACACCGCCGAGCCAGCCGTCCTTCAGGTCGATGAGCACGATGCGTGTCGCCGGATCGGCGGCCGCCTTGATCTCGCCGATCAGGCTAGACACCGGTTCGCTGCGCCAGGTGAGATAGGCGTGCAGATCAGGATGTTCGCGAAAGGCATCGATGCCGACGGCCGGAAAATCCGGGAATTGCCGTTCCGGGACAGCCCTTTCGCAGACTTCCGCGATGAAGCGCGCGACCGACCGGCGCGCACCTTCGACTGGCACGCCGGCCTTTTCGGCACGCGCCGTGCAATGGTCGCAGAAGCAAAGCGACAGCAGGAAATCGTCTTCGGCATTCAGGCCGACGCCGTCCTTCTCGTGATGGTATTCATGCGCGAATCCCATGAAGTTCGGGCTCTCGAGTTCCACCATATCGGGCCGGTAGTTGGTCGTGATGTCGCGAACAAGGGTGACGGCATAGGCCCGCGCCGCCGGGCTGGAGGGGCAAAGATTGTAATAGTTGGGATTGCCGAAGGCGTTCCGCGTCACATGATCGGGATGCAGCATGCCGAGACGGCTATTGTGCAGGCAGACCGTCCAGCAGGAGACCTTGAGACCCGTCGCCTCGCGCCCCTTGGTGAGCGCTTCCAGCATGTCGCCGCGCTCAGTGACATTCCCAGCCGTCAGCGGCCGGATCAGCTTGTCCTGCCACAGGCTTTCATCCGGCCGGAAGTAGACCGTCCCATCCTCGGGGAAATAGGCCTTCTGCCGCGGGCTCCGCGGCTGCAGGAACCGGCCGGCGTGATAGGAGGTCGCCAGGCTGACCGTCGTCAGGCCCGCACGGCCGCGAAGCTCGGCGGCAAAGGCGTCGAGCCCTTGGTCCTGAATGTCCCAGGGGTAGGTCCACATGGAAAGATGCATGGCGTGCTCCCGCAAAATCTGTCCACTTTATAGAACACGTGTCCATAATAGTGTCCACACTGATCTTGAGGCGGACGCCTGCTGGGTAGCGGGTTTTGCATAGGGCGGCCGGAAAGGCCAGCCGCCCTATAAAGTGGCAGGGCTGATCGCTATTGCGGTGTCGCGTCAGATGTCGACGACGAGGCCCTTGGCTTTCAGCACCGGTTCGAGATTGCTGACCTCGATAACCGATTTGCCCTGCTTATATGCCGCGATATAGCCGGCCTCGGCATCTTCGCGGGCCTGTGACAGCCTGGCGACTTCCTGCGCTTCCTGGCGGCGCACGATCACCAGGCCGTCGGCATCGCCGGCGATGATGTCGCCGGGATGGATGATTTCGCCGCCGACGATGATCGTGTCGTTCACCGCCGCAATGGTTTCCTTCACCGTCCCCTTGATGCAGACGCTGAGCGAGAAGACCGGGAAACCGAGTTCTCTCAGTTGAAGCGTGTCGCGCACGCCGGTGTCGGTCACGAGACCGGCGATGCCCTTTGCCAGGCAGGCATTGGCAAGCACATCGCCAAACGATCCGGCCTCTTCATATTCGCCCGCCGATACGACGATGATATCGCCCGGCTTTGCGTAGTTGATAGCGAGCTGCAGCATGATGTTGTCACGCGGCGCGCACTTCACCGTAAAAGCCGGACCGCAGAGTTTCATGCGGTAGTCGACGGGCTTGAGGCGGGAGGAAAGGGCACCGCGGCGCCCTTGAGCCTCGTGGATCGTCGCGGGCGAAAATTTGGAAACGGCGTCGATATCGGCTTTGCTTGGCCGTTCGGCGATATCTTTAATATGGATCACGGATGCCTCCCATTTTTGGCCGACGGCGGGCATGTCCCGCCGTCCGATTTCGTTTGGATATCGTCATTGGAAGACGCCGAGGTCTTAAGGGATCGGGTCGAACTTCAGTTCCGAGAGCGATACGACCTTGTCGGTGCGCGTCATCTTGTATTCGGTATCCGGGCCGAGCCATTTGTCCCAGATCTTGTTGATCTCACCCGATGTGTCGAGCTTGCGAAGGATCTCGTTGATCTTGGCGGTCAGCGCCGGCTGATCCTTGGCCATGCCGATGCCGATCGGCTGGTACAGCATCGGCTCCTCGATCATCCGCATTGCTTTGCCCTTGCTCTTCGATTCATTGACGAACTTGGTCGTCGTCATGGTGTTGGCCACCATGCCGCGCGCCTTGCCCTGCTGGACGGCCAGATAGGCCGAGGCAGTATCCTGGAAGGTCAGCGGGTCGGACTTGTTGAGCTTGATCGACATCTCGGAGGTCGAACCCTTGGTCGAAGCGATGCGCTGGCCCGCGTAATCGGCCTTCGTCTTGCCGGCATCGTCGGCCGGCACGATCAGCATTTCCTTGGCGAGATAGTAGGGATCGCTGAACTGGATCTGCTCGGCGCGGCTCAGAGTATAGGCGAGGTTGGCAACGGTGATGTCGACGCGGCCGAGCTTGACCTCGGGCACGCGCGCCTCGACCGAAACCGGCTTGATCTCAGCCTTGACGCCCAGTTCCTTGGCGATGGCGCCGCAGAGATCGACGTCGAAACCGGCCATTTCGCGGGTCTTCAGATCGGGCGAAGCGAAGGGAGGAACGTCGGCGAAAGTTGCGCAGCGCAGGGTTTTCGCCGACATGATGTTGTCGAGCTGATCGGCTTGTGCGGGCAAGGCGGCCGCCATGCCGGCAAATGCGGCGGTGAGAGTTAGGCATTTCCAGTTCATTGCTGTTCTCCTTTGTTTTTGGTGGTTGTTATCAATGCCTGAGATCAGCGAGGAAACGCTGAGCCCGGGGATGGCGTGGATTGTTGAAGAATTCCTCGGGGGTCGCCATTTCGAGGATCTGGCCGGCATCGATGAACCAGACCCGATCCGCGACGTCGCGCGCGAAACCCATTTCGTGGGTGACGCAGAGCATGGTCATGCCTTCCGACGCCAGGCTCTTCATGACGGCCAGCACTTCGCCGACCATTTCAGGATCGAGCGCGCTGGTCGGCTCGTCGAACAGCATCACCGGCGGTTCCATGGCAAGGGCGCGGGCGATTGCCACCCGCTGCTGCTGGCCGCCCGAGAGTTGACCGGGATAGGCCCGCGCCTTGTCGGCAAGGCCGACCCGATCGAGAAGCTTGAGGGCCTTGTCCTCAGCAACATCCGGCGCCACGCCTTTCACTCGGATCGGCGACATCGAGACGTTTTCGACCACCGAAAGATGCGGAAACAGGTTGAAGTTCTGAAATACGAAGCCGATCCGGCTGCGCAGCGCATTGAGTTCCTTTGCCCGCATGGCGGCGTGGATGTTTTGCCCGTCGAGCGTGATCGATCCGCTGTTGATCTCCTCGAGGCGATTGATCGTGCGGATCAGCGTCGATTTTCCCGAACCGGACGGCCCGCAGATGACCACGACTTCGCCGCGCGAGACCTGCGCATCGATATCCTTCAGGACCGGATAGTCGCCGTAGCTCTTGCAGACTTGCGAAAGCCGGATCGTCTGCAATTCCTGGGCTGAAACTGAGATGGTCATAGCTGCTCCGATATGATTTTCGATGGCGCGACCAAGGCGGCGGCAGGAAGGTTGGAAAGTCCCGCACGTCGCCGCGTGATGCTCCGCTCGAGGCGATTTGCGAAGTAGGTGAGCGTCCAGCAGATGGCGAAGTAGACGATCGCCAGAATGAGGAAGACCTGGAAAGGCTGCGTCAGGAGTTGGTTGTTGACCTGGCTTGCGGCAAAGGTCAGGTCCGGCACGTTGATCACGTAGCCGAGCGTCGTGTCCTTGATCGTCGAGACGAAGGTGGAGATGATGCTCGGGATCATGTTGTAGAGCGCCTGCGGCAGGATGATGAAGCGCATCGCACCGATATAGCTGTGGCCAAGCGCACGCCCCGCATCCATCTGACCCGGTCCGAGCGCGACGATGCCGGCACGCACGACTTCGCTCAGGAACGCACTTTGATAGACCACGAGCGTCGTCAGCATCGTCACGAAGCTCGGCACATCGGCGCCGGTCAGCAGCGGAACGAGGAAATAGCTCCACAGGATGAGCATCAAGAGCGGCACGCCCCTGGTGAAATAGACAAGTGCCGTGACCGGCCAGCGCAGCAGCGGCGACCTGGAGAGCCGCGCCAATGCGAAGAGGATACTGACCGGAAAGGCGAGAGCGATGCTGAGTGCAGAAAGGATCAGCGTATTGGCGAGCCCGCCAAGCGGCCCGTTCGGATATTGGCCGATCAGCAGCAGCAGCCAGTAGTCTTGGACGATGGCGATCATGTCGTGGATCATGCGCGCGCGCTCCTGGCAGGATCAGCGCGCATCGACAGATAGGCGCCAATGCTCATGATCACGAGCGAGAAGAAAAGGTAGAGAACCGTGCCGATCAGGTAGATCTCGAAGGTCCGGAAGCTGAGGTTCTCGATTTCCTTGACGGCATGCGTCAGTTCCGAGGCTCCGATGACGACGGCGAGACTGCTGTTCTTGAACAGGGAAACGCTGTGATTGATGAGCGGCGGCAGCGCGTTGCGCACGCCTTGCGGCATGATGACGAAACGCATCGCCGAGACATAGCCGTGGCCAAGTGCACGGGCTGCCTGCATTTGGCCGGGACTGACCGAGCGCACGCCCGAACGAAGATCTTCGCTGAAATAGGCAGCCTGGCAGAGACCGAGCCCGATCACCGCGAAGATGGCCTCGGCATTATGGACGGCCAGCCATTCGGCTACTCCGCTTGGCATCAGGGTGAAAATCCCGAAATACCACAGCATCAGCTGAACCAGGGTGGGGACGTTCCGATGGTAAGAGACGTAAGCGGCGACTAACGGATCGCCGAAGCGAAAGGGCGACAAGCGCAAAGCCAGCAGCAGAAGTGCCAGCGCCATCGCCATAGACCAGGAGCCGGCATAGATGATGAAGGTCATCTCGATGCCATGCAGCAGCATGGCGGTATATTCCGGATTTCCGAGAATTGCCGAAAGGTCGAAACCGCTCACGGGTTTGGCTCCCCGGATTGATCCGGCTTTGCCGAAGGTTGGGGCTTTGCCGTCTGCAGCCCGCCCATGACCTGCAGCGTCGGCGTAATCTCCATGTGCCCGATGTTGACGGCGACGGCGGCTGCTATGGCGAAGGCAATCGCGTCGGCGATATCGGCTGGCTGCGGCAGTTCGAAGCCGTCGATGAATCGTTCCCGGATGCTGGGATCATCGCCGTGGACGTGATTGAAAATGTCCGTGGCGACCCGGCCGGGGCAGATTTCCGTGACCCGTACCCGCTTGCCGAAAGCGTCGATGCGCAGCTGGTTGGACAGCATGCTCACCCCTGCTTTGGTGGCGTGATAGGATGAATTTCCGCCGAAATTGTAGGCGCCGGCGATCGACGAGATGTTGATGACGTGCCCGCGGTCGCGCGCCACCATGCCGGGCACGACCATGCGGCAGATGTGTAGGACCGCCCGGAGATTGACGTCGACGATGAGATCGATATCGCCGTCCTCGGCTTCCAGGAACTTCTTCGGTCGGTCGACACCGGCATTGTTGACGAGAATATCGAACTCCACCCGACGTGTGAGCTCTGCCATGGCCTGACGGTCGGTCACATCGATGACGTGGGCGATGCAGCCGGTCCGCGCAGCCAGCTGCTGCAGCGCTTCGGCACTGCGGGCAACTGCATGGACCTCGATGTTCTCCCGGCGGAGCCGCTCAACCACGGCTGCGCCGATACCGGAAGATGCGCCGGTCACCAGTGCGGTCTTGTAGTCGGAGAATGGCATTGTCGTTCCCTTGTTGTTGATTGAGACAGTAGCGAAGCTTAAACCCCTTGCCTAAGACCGATTATCTCTGGAGCAATAAGCAACGGTTATGGAGCCGGCGCAGGCTGCTGAAGAAGAGAAAGAGCTGATGCCGGGCATCAGCTTGCGGCGTCCGGGCCTGAGGAAAGCAGCGACGGCGTCGCGTTGCAAAAGCAATGCGTGTCTGCAAACATGTAAGCCGCGCACATCAGAACGGTACCCCGATCCTCATGGACATCAGACGCCTCAAATCTTTCATCGTGATCGTCGATAGCGGCAGCATCACGCGAGCGGCGGACCTTTTGCATATCGCCCAGCCAGCGCTCAGCCAGCAGCTTGCCGCACTGGAGGAGCATTTCGGCCAGAAGCTGCTGATCCGCAGCCAGCAGGGCGTCAGCATGACCGATGCGGGACATGCGGTGTATCGTCATGCGCAGATTATCCTTCGGCAGATGGAGCAGGCGCAAGCGGATGCGTCGGCAGCCGGCAATTCGCTTGCCGGGCGTGTGTCCGTCGGCCTCGTGCCCTTCAGCAGTGCGGCTACGCTGTCGGTCGACCTCCTGGCGGAGACCCGGAAACGGCATCCCGGTATTCTGCTGCACCTGACCGAAAGCGTCGGCCAGACCTATAGCCAGATGATCATGAACGGCCGGCTGGAGATGGCGCTTCTCCATGGAACCGGACCGATCAAGGGTGTCCGGTTCGAGCCGCTCCTGAGCGAGGAGTTTTTCCTTGTCGCGCATCGGGACTTTGCGATCGAAGCGGATGTGAAACCCGTTCCGGTCAACACTCTCGACGGAATACCGCTGCTGTTGCCGCCGGTCTATAATTTCGTCCGCCGCGCGGTCGATACCGCCTTCACGCGCACCCGCACCAATTTGAAAGTCGTGGCGGAAGTCGAAATCGTTCGCACGCTGGCCCGTGCGGTGGGCAGCGGCCTCGGCGCGACGATCATGCCGAAAGCCATCGCCGACCGCATCGTATCGGAATCGAGCGAGCCGCTGATCTGCCGGCTCGTCTCGCCGCGGATCGAAGAAACCCTGTCGCTATGCGTTTCCGACCAGAATCCCCTATCGGAACCGGCCCTTGCCGTCCGGGACATCCTTCTCGAGTTGACCGCGCGCTTGAAAAACTAATCGGGCGCTTTGCGGACACCCGCGAAATTGCGGACGTTGTTGCATTTCTGGCAAGCCCCGACGCCAATATAATCGCCGGCACCATCATTCGGTAGACGGCGGCGCAAATGCTTAAGCCAGGCGTCCGTTAATCCTGCTGTCGTGGACGAGATGCAATCAGCGTCATCCAAGCGCTCGATCAGCGTCTCAGTCCGCGTTCCCCGAACTGTAACACAGTGTGGCTCTTAACGACACTAGCGTGTCTGAGATCGGGATGACAGTGTTGCTGCAGGCAGCGCCACTGTGCCCGCCACCAGAAGTCAGCCCCATCCAACAACGTTAAGCGACCATCAGCCTTTTCTCATAAATCATGGTTGCACCTTTAAAGTGAATTCGAGGTCTTATGAACTTGCACGCGCAGTGTCAGCCGACGGGTCGACTGCAATTGCGATCTTGCCCCGGACACCGTTGTTCGGGGTTTCCAGCAGCGCATGGGCGAGAGAGAGATCAGCGAGCGAATAAACAGCGCCAACGTGCGGCCGGAGCTGACCACGTTCAACCAACGTGGCAAGTTCGTCGAGCTTGCCCTGGTTCTGCCGGGTGAACACGAAGTGATAACTTGCATTCTTGCCCCAAGCCTCGATGAGGTTTTGTGGTTGGGCGATGTCCACGATCGAGACGACACGGCCAAGCTGGGCGAGCACGTTTGGGCTGCGGCTCAATGTATCGCCACCGAGCGTATCGAACACGACATCGACCCCGCGGCCATCCGTATCCCGCATAATGGCATCGATGTAGTCTTCCTTCCTGTAGTCGATGACCACATCCGCCCCAACGCTTCGTGCAAAGTCGAAGTTGTCTTCGCGTACGGTGGTGAATACCTTCGCACCTATGGCTTTCGCGACCTGGATAGCCACATGACCGACCCCTCCCGCGCCGCCGTGGATCAGAATGCTTTCCCCGACTCTTAAAGCTGCACGCGCGACGAGGGCCTCCCACGCCGTCCCGCCAACCAGGCTCAGGCTTGCTGCTTCGAGATGGCTTAGCGAGGAGGGTTTCCTTCCGATGATGTTTTCGTTCGCAACGTGGTATTCGGCATAACTTCCCGGCCCGTCAAATATTTGCGGAGTGTACCAGACTTCGTCTCCTGGAGAGAATGTCGTCACGCCTGGTCCGACTGCTTCGACAACCCCGGATACGTCATGACCGGTAATGGCCGGCAATGGTACCAAGTCGCGATAGTCGCCGCGCCGAACCTGGTAATCCAATGGGTTGATCGACGTAGCATGCACACGCACCAGGACTTGTCCCGCGTGCGGGACAGGCTTTGGTACTTCGCAAAGCTCGAACGATTCCGGGCCACCAAAGGAGTTAAGTGTCATCGCTTTCATTGCGGATCCTCGCTTCCGTAAAAAGGAATATAGGGAATTGTCGATATATCACGATAAATGATCACAGGTCTTTCCCTATGATCTCTGCAAGAGCACTGATGGTCGCCTCGTTCCGTTTGTAGTAAGTCCATTGACCGATGCGTCTGACTTCCACCAGGCCAGCCCGTTGCAACGTTGCAAGATAATCGGACACTGTCGACTGCGACAGTCCGACACCTTCCTGTATACTACTCACGCAGACCCCCACCGTATGAACGTCACCTTCATCCTGCGGAGGGAAGTTTTTCACGGGATTCTTCAAACCCTGCACGATTTCAAGACGTGTCCGATTTGAGAGGGCTTTGAATATTTCGAGCAATTCCATGCCCTAAGAATATCGAGATTTACCGATATGTCAATGCAATAACGACGGCCATGTCTGCGGCTTCGGTGAAGGGAAGCTGGATGGCAGCGCAGCGAAGGGCCGGCGTATCTGTAGTCCCCTATGACCTGGCGTCCGGCTGCCATCGGCCGGAAGGCAACGAAAGGCCCATCAACCTCCGCAGCGGTCGCGCTCTAATGCCTCAACCGCTTCACGAAGACGGCGTTTTTCGAAAACAGTGCGCATTGCTTCGCGGCTTCCTCGATCAAATCTGCCACGACCTCCGGTCTCGAGATCATACGATCGTGCGCTTGGAGCCCGCTCGTTCGGCCATGAACCCAAGCGCCTTGGCTGGGATATTCTTGTCGCCGTCACCATACACGAGATACGACGGCAGCGATTTCCAAGCCGGTTCTCCGGTCTTTTCCGTCAAGACCTTTTCAGTAATGGGTCGTTGGCCAGCCGCCATCAACGCAGCCGCTTCGGCCGGAACGTCGTGAACGAACTGGCCGCGGAACTTCGCCTGATCGATGTAGAGGTCAACACCACCGTCAACGAGCTTGACCGACGGAGCAAAGCGCCCTCGTTTTTTTGGCTGCGCTTAATTTGCAGAGTTTGAGCCTGGGAGCTAGCGATTTGGCGTTCCACTATCCGCGACGACGTTTTGCAGTTCGCGCGACTATCCAGCTCATATTCGCAACGCTACCAACAGCGGTTGGGGAAAATCGATGGCGATGGACCTGCAGGTGGCTTTCATCCGACTGAACCAAGGTCAAACTCCCATGCGAATTGCGGGTTGCCTGTGAAATGCGTCGCGACATGAGTAACAGGCGACCGTTATCGACCAAGCCTCGGTCGCTTAAGCGTATGAGATTGGGAAGGCGAAGGAATGGCTGAAGCAAGCTTGGGACAAACGATCGGACCTGCGATCGTTCTGATGGGGGCGGCTGTTGCCGCAGTACCTCTATTTCGGTGGCTCGGACTGGGATCTGTCCTGGGCTACTTTGCTGCCGGTGCGCTTGTCGGTCCATCGGTGCTCGGACTGTTCACTGACGCCCTGTCCATATTACATTTCTCGGAACTTGGGGTGGTGATGTTCCTGTTCGTGATCGGACTGGAACTGCGCCCGCACAAGCTTTGGGCCATGCGTGGCCAGATCTTCGGATTGGGGCTCGTGCAGGTGGCGGCGGCAATCGGGGTCCTTGCGCTGACAGGCACGCTTGTCTTCGGCCTGTCCGGTCCGGTGGCCTTCATCGCCGGGGCAGGTTTCGTCCTCTCCTCGACCGCCGTCATAATGTCGGTCCTTCAGGATCGCGGAGATCTCTCGAGCGTCGAGGGGCAGAAATCGGTCTCGATCCTCCTCTTCGAGGATCTCATGATTGTCCCGCTTCTGGCGGTGGTCGCATTCCTGTCGCCTCTGTCCCAGGGACAGTCGGGATGGACGGACATCCTGCTGGCATTTGGCGCGCTGCTCGTGCTTCTGGGCGTATCAAGATGGTGGCTGAACCCGTTCTTCGCCCTGCTGGCGCGCGCGCGAACGCGCGAAGTTATGACGGCTGGCGCGCTGCTTGTGGTTCTTGGAGCTGCGCTGCTGATGGACGTGGCTGGCCTCTCCATGGCAATGGGCGCATTCCTTGCCGGGGTGATGCTATCGACTTCAAGCTACCGCCACCAGATCGAGAGCGACATCGAGCCGTTTCGCGGCCTACTCATGGGCCTGTTCTTTCTGGCAGTTGGCATGTCGCTCGACCTTTCCGTTGTTGCCGCGGAATGGTGGCTTTTGTTGTTGATGCTGGCTGCATTCATCATCGCAAAAGGTGTCGTGGTCTATGCGGTCGCGCGCGTGTTCGGCAGTTCCAATCATCAAGCATTGCGCCGCACCTCGATGTTCCTGCAGGGCGGCGAATTCGCGTTCGTGCTCTTTGCTGCTGCGACCACAGGCGGAGTGATTGATGCGCGCGACAATGCGCTGTTTACCACCGTGGTGATCTTTTCCATGGCCCTCACGCCGCTTCTCATGATCGCGGCAGACCGGCGGCTGCGAAGCGAAGCGTCGATGGATGGCGTCGAGGCAGCACGCGATCTGACTGGAAAGGTGCTTCTTATCGGTTTCGGTCGCTTTGGTCAGATCGCTTCGCAGTTGCTGCTCGCCAAGGGGGTCAGCCTCCCCGTGATCGACATGAACACTGATCGAATCCGTGATGCGGGACGGTTCGGGTTCAAGGTCTTTTTCGGCGACGGTACCAGGCTCGATACCCTGCGCCATTCCGGCGCAGGGTCCGCCGATGCGCTCATGATCTGCGTCAACGACCCGAAAGCCGCAATGCACATGGTAGAATTGGCACAGCATGAATTTCCGCAGGCCAGGATTCTTGTGCGAAGCTATGATCGCGGACACGCGGTCGAGCTGATCCGTGCCGGGGTGGACTATCAAATCCGCGAGACGGTTGAATCCGCATACCTGATGGGAACCGAAGGCTTGCGAGCGTTGGGATACGCCGAGTTGGATATCGAGGAAGCCGCTGAAGACGTCCGAGCGTCTATCGGAGCAAGTGCAAGGCGACGCTATGTCAGGCCGCGACAGGCTGCACATCCAACCCATTCCGGAACCCTTGAGGAAAGTATCGGCGCCAAGCTTCTTCTCGTAGCCAAGGAAAGCACATGAAAGCCGCAGTGTATCACGCCCGCGATCCTCCGACAGTCTTGCGATATGCCGATGTGCCTAATCCCGTCTGTGGGCCGGATGACGTCATGTTCTCTGACAGGCGACGCGGGCTGGCGGAGCTGGCGCGCGTGACCCGAGGCGTCGCGTCAGCTATTATGGCCGCCGACTTTGCCTGTCGAGGCCGTCGGCGGACCGCAGCTCCATCAATGAGGTTTATGCTTAGTCGGACGATGCGCGGTCGCGCGGTGGGATCTGGGCGGCGCTGTGTTCCGTTTATTGCGACACAGCTCACCGCGCCGCGCAACTAGTCGTGACAGCGGCCACCCATTAGTGGTCTCGCTCGAGATCCGTCGGGACATGCAGTGGCTCCTGCGCACTATGCGGGTCCCGGATCGCAAGCACACAGGAGTGGTAAACACGCATGAGCTGGAACCCCGCAATTGAACCAGGTTGTCCCGATGAAGTTGGCTTCGACGCGATCGAAACCCTGATAGTGCCGAGGTCGCGCGACATTGGCGGTTTCGAGGTTCGGCGCGCTTTACCCGCACCAAAGCGGCAGATGGTCGGGCCGTTCATCTTCTTCGACCAAGCTGGGCCGGCCGAACTGTTGACTGGGCAGGGCATCGACGTTCGGCCTCACCCGCATATCGGCCTCGGCACGGTCACCTACCTTTATCGCGGTGACTTTCACCATCGCGACAGCACCGGGGCCGACCAGATCATCCGTCCCGGCGAGCTGAACTGGATGGTAGCTGGCCGCGGCGTGTCACATTCGGAGCGCACGACGGCAGCGGCCCGAACCGGGCCTAACAGCTTGTTCGGGATCCAGACCTGGCTCGCTCTGCCCGAAAGCCACGAAGACATGGATCCCACCTTTGAGCACTACGGCAAAGAGGTATTGCCGGTCATTGAGGACCAGGGCGCTTCTGTCCGCCTCATCCTCGGAAACGCCTACGGCGAGATCGCGCCCGCCACCATGTTCTCCGAGACATTTTACGCCGACGTAACCTTGGAACCAGGAAGTCGCCTGCCGTTGCCGGACAATCACGAGGACAGAGGCATCTACATCGTCGAAGGTTCGATCTCGATCGCCGGCCGGGACTACGAGGCACCGCAGATGATGGTGTTCCGCCCCGGCGACAAGATCACAGTCGCAGCGGGTAGCCGAGGCGCGCGTCTCATGATCCTCGGCGGTGCAACGCTTGCAGGGCCACGATACATCTGGTGGAACTTCGTAGCCTCTTCGAAGGAGCGTATCGAAGAAGCCAAAGAGGAATGGCGTGCGCAGAATTGGGGCAAGGGACGCTTTGACCTCCCGATCAACGACCGGGATGAGCACATTCCTCTTCCGGAGTGACAGCGCGGTCCCGCATTCGCTCAAGCGAACTTGATTGATCCAGTGCGGCAAGCACAGCCTCGCATTTTAAGTTCAACTAGATGGAGAAAGCGAATGAACAACGAATGGCCACGCCTCGATTATCTTAGCTGGCGCGAAACCTGTTCCGCCCTGCATCTTTACCTGCAAGTTGTCGGCAAGTATCGGCTGGCTCATACGCCGTGGCTCAATCATTCCTGGAACGCGACCTTTTACGTGACGCCTTCCGGCCTGATATCGTCCCCGATTCCCGACGGCCCTGGCATCGAGATCCTGTTCGACTTTCATGATCATGCGGTCGTGGGTATGAGCGGCGACGGGCGCCGGACCTCTTTTGCGCTGGGGACATCCACGGTCGCGGAGTTCCATACCGATTTCGCTCAGCTGATCTCCAAGCTCGGCGGCACCCCGGACTTCCACGGCCAACCCAATGAGGTGCCAGATCCTGTTCCGTTCGATGAGGACCATCGTGACCGCCCCTATGACCGTGATGCCGTTCGACGTTTTCATCAGGCGTGGATGGCAGTGGACGCGGTTTTCAAGACATTTCGGACGTCCTTTCTCGGGAAATCCAGCCCCGTGCACCTTTTCTGGGGCAGTCTCGATCTGGCGGTCACACGATTTTCTGGAAAGCGCGCTCCCATCCATCCCGGCGGCATTCCGGCATTGCCGGATAGCGTGACGCAGGAAGCCTATGACCGAGAGGTTTCCTCGGCGGGCTTCTGGCCCGGCGGCGGTGGCATCGATTATCCCGCATTCTACGCCTATGCCTATCCGGCACCAAACGGCTTTCGGGCTGCGTCCGTCCAGCCCGATGCTGCTTTCTGGCATGAAGGCATGTCGGAGTTCATCCTGCCCTATGATGCAGTTCAATCTGCCGCCGATCCTGATGCAGCCTTGATGTCCTTTCTCGTTTCGACCTACGAAGCTGCCGCCAATCTGGGAGGGTGGGACCGCGAATTGCTTGAGTGCACGCATGGACAGCGCGGCAAGGTTCGATTGCCGGACGCTGAGCGTCCGCAGAAGGCTGCCCCATCGGCCAGCGAGACGGTTGAACGGGAGGATGGGCCATCGAAGGGGCGATACCGCATCGTCATCGATGGCGTCGAAGCGGAGATGACCTACAGTCGCGCTGGTAAAGAACTGATCATTATCGACCATACCGACGTTCCTGCCGCTTTGCGTGGCCGGAAGGTCGGTGAACGCCTTGTACGGCAAGCGGTCGAGGATGCCCGGAGCGAAGGGGTTGCGATCATTCCCCTCTGCCCATTTGCCAAAGCCCAGATCGAGCGTCATCCAGAGTGGCAGGATGTTCTTCGCAAGTGATCAACCTGCCGAGCAGCGGCTGCACCAGCATTTGAGGATAGCATGCAGAAAGAAACCTATCGATTTCAGGAGGCAGATGACGCCCTGTTGGCCGCTGTCGATGAAGCAATTGAGCGCGCCGTTGAGGCTGCAGGGCATGAACTTCAGTCGCCCGGTGTCGGCAGATCACCATATGATTACTTTGCGGACGCCGCACTCCGTCACCTGTTCCTGCGTCTGTGCGGCGCCAATCCAAAAACCAATACGGGAGGAGATCCCGAAATAGCATGGAAAATTCTCTATGCAGGGCGCAATGCCGCGCGTCATTGGGAGAGGGAGCGCGGCGGTCAACCGGCGCTTCGGAAGAAAAAGGAACGCCGGGAGGATGCCGAGAAAGATGCGAGTGAACGCCAGCAACTGGCACTCTCCGCACAGAACTTCGCGTTGAGAACTGTTATTCGCGCATTAGTCGACCACGCGCGCGCCTCAGATCCACAGATCAACGACCGCCTACACGCGGCGATCGACGCTCGCCATGCGGGGCTTGGGAACGTATCCGACACCGACCGCGAGTTCACGCAGAAAGCAAAAAACTATCTGTCGCTTCTCACCTCCCCGCCAGAGTAAACGCAGTGACTGCACAACCGGACACCTTCAAAGATTACGGAGTTAGTAGTGACAGAATATTGCCCTGTTCTTACACCGGCTGAAAGCCAAATCGCCGACGTCATCAGGCGTGCGGACAGGACATTGGCTGCCGCGGTATCGTTAGCTTTGGAAGAGGCGGCCAAACAGGCTGCCGAGGGCATGCGAACAATCGGCCAGGAGGACGCCACGCCGGCCCTGCAATATTTTGCAAGCGTCGTTCATCAGCATATGTATTGTCTGATGTGTGGTGCGGACCCGGACACTCTTGAAGGAGGCAATCCGGATATCGCCTACCATGTCCTCCGCAACAGTCAGAACATCGCCAAGCACTACTGGTCTGCGGATATCGAGCCCTACCCACCCAGGTAGTAGTGGGCTGTCTCGTGTCAACCCCGCGCAGGCTGTTCAAGGGGCGCTAGTCTAGTTCTGGATGAGCAAGGCGGGCAATGATGAGCGAGGGACAAGTTGAGCACCGAACTGCCGACGGAATAGCGCTGATGCTTTGAGCTCAAGTTTCATAAGTAGGCGTTATGCCTCGAGGTCCGATTTATCAAGCATTTGACTGACCTGAGTAAGGCGTCGCCGGTTCAGATCCTTTCTAAAAAGCTCGCTGCCGATCAGCGCATTTCCTTACAAAACTGAGCTATGCGCGCGCATCCTTCGCCGAGTTTCTCCATGCTGGTCGCGTAGGAAATACGAAAGAACGGGCTCATTCCGTAAGCCGCTCCTTGCACGGTCGCGACATGGTGCTCTTCGACGAGCGCCATAACGAAATCGACGTCGGTCTCGATCTTTCGCCCGCCCTTGCTGGTCTTGCCGATCAGCCCCGAGATATTCGGGTAGATGTAGAAGGCGCCTTCGGGCCTATGGCAGCGCAGCCCGTCCACTTCCGACAATCTGTCGAGGACGAAGTCGCGTCTTTCCTTGTAGATCGCGGCACGCTCCTTCAAGAGATCCTGAGGTCCATCGAGCGCCGCGGTCGCCGCAGCCTGGGTCAGCGTCGCGATGCCGCCGCCATTCTGGCCGTTGACGTTGCTGACGGCAGAGATCAGCTCTTTCGGCCCGGCGCAAAAGCCGAGCCGCCAGCCTGTCATTGCATAAGCCTTGGAGACGCCGTTCATCGTCAGGACGCGCTCATAGAGCCCGGGCTCGACTTCGGCGATCGTGCAGAACTGGAAGTCGTCATAGACCAGGTGTTCGTAGATATCGTCGGTCATGATCCAGACATCGGGATGACGCAGCATGACCTCGGCGATGGCAGCCATCTCCGCCCGGGAGCAGGCGGCTCCGGTCGGATTGTTCGGGGAATTCAGGAAGAGCCACTTGGTGCGCGGCGTGATCGCCGCCTCCAGATCCTCGGGACGCAGCTTGAATCCGTTCTGCTCGTGGCAGGGGACGGCGACCGGGACGCCGCCGGCGAATTTGACGATATCCGCATAGCTGACCCAGGAGGGCGTGGGAATGACGACCTCGTCGCCCGGATTGCAGGTCGCCAGCATGACATTGAAGATCACCTGCTTACCGCCGCCCGAGACGACGATCTGGCTGGCATCATAGTCGAGATTGTTGTCCCGTTTGAACTTCCGGATGATGGCGGATTTGAGCGCCGGCGTTCCGTCCATCGGAGGATATTTCGTATCGCCCGCAAGAGCTGCCGCATGAGCCGCCTCGATCGCGTGCGCCGGAGTGGGGAAATCCGGCTCGCCAGACGAGAGGCTGACGACCTTGATGCCTTTGGCGGCCAGTTCCCTGGCGCGCTGGGTCATGGCGGCGGATGCGGATATGGAGACGTTTTTCAGGCGGTCAGCGATGACGGACATCGACATGGTCCTTCGATGAGAGATGGGAACGGGAAACCGCCCGCGGGCGATCGGGATTGCGTCAGTCGGCGAGTTCGGCGGCAGGCGCTAGCGCAGCACCCGTGGCTTCGATTTCGCCGCGTACGATGCCGGCAAGC
The DNA here is from genome assembly GCF_025941625.1 of Rhizobium acaciae. NCBI lineage: Bacteria > Pseudomonadati > Pseudomonadota > Alphaproteobacteria > Hyphomicrobiales > Rhizobiaceae > Rhizobium > Rhizobium acaciae. The sequence continues at coordinate 103,708 of NZ_JAPCZO010000014.1, read as the reverse complement.
TCGAGGGCGCCGGGTGTGTCGCTATGGACGAGAATGGAGCGGGCCGGCATCGCGATCACGGCTCCGTCGATTGTATCGACGATTCCTTCGAGCAGGAATTGTCGCACACGCGCACGCACCGCGGCTTCGTCCTTGATGACGGCGCCAGCGAGCCCGCGCGCGACGAGTTTTCCGCCGGCGTCATAGGCCCGGTCCGCAAGGAAAAGCGCCAGGGTCTTCAAGTGCGCGCGTCTGGCCGCCTGCTGAATCTCGCTGCCATGGGTCACGAAGACGACGAGACCAGCATCGACCGTGGCGATCGCATCCATCATCAGATCGGCCAGCACAGGATCGCGGTTGACCATATTGCCCATGGCCGCGTGGAAGCTGATATGGGAGACAGTGACACCCTCGGCTTTGGCGATCGCCATCAGGGCGCCGAGCTGATAGAGCATCTGCTGGCGAAGCTCGTCTGCCGAAAACGCTATTTCGCGCCGGCCGAACCCCAGCCGATCGGGCAAGCCCGGATGCGCGCCGATGCCGACGCCGTTCAGTTTCGCAAGCCGGACCATACGCCCCATCGTATCGGGGTCGCCGCCATGGAAACCGCAGGCGATGTTGGCCGACGAGACGAGTTTCATCATCGCTTCGTCGTCGCACAGCCGGTAGGGGCCAAAACCTTCGCCCATGTCGGAATTCAGATCGATCTTCATCGGTTCCTCCCTTTGACGGCTGGTATGTCTTTGTGTTCCCGCATGCCGCCCACATCAGGCCATCGCCTTCAGGGCGCGCTTGACCATCCGGGACGTTTGCCTGACGTCGTCGACATAGCGGGCGACGGCCTGCTCCACCGCACGCGCCTCGGCATGCGTCGAGCGAACGAAGCTCAGGCGGGCGCCGATACGGGCTTGCCCGAGCCGCCACAGGTCGCACTCGATCACGCCGGCGATCTTCGGATAGCCGCCGGCGGTGTTGGCATCGCTCATCTGCACGATCGGCTCGCCGCCGGGCGGGACCTGGATCACGCCGGGCACGACGCCGTGGGAGCGCATCTCGATGGATGCCGTCGGCTTGATCGGCTCGCCTGACAATCGGTAGCCCGTCCGGTCGCTTCGCGAGGAAATCCTCCAGGTCTGGCTCCAGAAGGCTTCGCCATCTCCGGCGAAAAGATCGTGCTCGCCGGCCGGCAGGGCACGGATCGGCAGCGTGCCGTCGACAGCAGCCGGGAAGACATCGCGCAGTGCCACGGCCGGTTCGACGACGGCAAGACCCGAGGCCGGCAGCATGGCGATCTCTGCGTCCTCGCCGACCGCGATCCGATCGCCCTTCGCCAGAGGCCGGCCGGCATTGCCGCCAAAGCCGCCGCGCAGCGACGTGCTTCGCGAGCCCATGATAACGGGGATATCCAGCCCACCTCCGACCGAGATATAGGAGCGCGCCAGCCGTGGAGGCTGTTTCAGTTCGAGAACCTGTCCGGGCTCCGCGATGTAAGCGCACCAGGCAAGCATTTCCGATCCGTTGAGATGAGGATTGCCGTCGGCGCCGGTCACCGCAAAGACCACGCGCTGCTCGAAACGCAGGCTGAACGGGAAGGTCTGCACCTCTAACGCGGCGGCATTTTCATCATTGCCAACGAGGATGTTGCCGATCCGGACCGCAAGCGGATCCATCGCGCCGCTGGCCGATACGCCGATGTCGCGATAGCCGGGGCGGCCAAGATCCTGCACCGTGTTGAACGGGCCGCTTTCGATGATCTCGATCATAGCTCAATCCCTGCTGGCAGGAACCGCACCGTATCTCCCGGCGCCATCATGGCGGGGGTCGGCGACGTGGGGTCGAACATCTCAAGCGTCGCATAGCCGATGGAATTCCAGCCGTTGGGGCCTGTGAGCATGGCGACGCCGGTCTGCATGCCGCCGATGGTCACGCAGCCCTTCGGCATCTTCAGCGAGGGCACGGTCTTTCGCGGCATGTAGATGCGCGGATCGAGGCCATGCAGATAGCCGAAACCGGGAGCGCTGCCCAAGGCGAAGACACGGTAGGTCGCTTCATGATGGATGCGGACGACTTCGCGATCGCTCAAACCCGAGAGATCGCAAAGGGCCGGCAGATCAATCGCATATTCGCCGCCATAATGGACGGGAATCTCGATGGTCTTGCCCTTGAGGTCGATGCTGCGGGCATTCTCCCATGCCTCCAGCAGCCGGGCGACCACCGCATCAGGATCCTCGGGCGTCTCCTTGAAGATCACCAGCAGGTTGGTCATGCCGGGAATGTTTTCCGCAAGGTCTGCCCAACCTTTCACGGTCTGGGACAGAGCCCAGATCCGCCGCTGCGCGATGAGATCGAAGTCGCCCGGCGCCTCGAGTAGGAAGGATCTGGCGCCGATCGAGGAAACCCGCGCCCGGCTTTTGGTGGCCGGAACGATCTCGCGTTGCGATGCATGTCTGTTCGTCGTGGCGATCATGATGGGAGCTCGATTTCGAACAGAGGATCACCAAAGCCGACCAGCGCTCCGGGCTCGGCGAGCAGCCTGGTCAAAACACCGGAGTGTCCGGCGCGAAGGGGATGCAGGATGTGCCCTACCCCGACAAAGCCAACGATATCCGCATCGGATACGGAGCGCGGCAGATTTTGCGGCGCGGCGTAGGTGGCCGGGTGCTCGACACAGAAGCGGCCGGCCATCGGCGCCTTCACGACGGCCGACGCGGAGCCGGGAGCGCGTGGCGTCGCTCCGGTCGAGCTGATCCGGGCGCCGTCTTTTCCGGCGATGACGATGCGAAGCTGTCCGCCGGGCCGGGAGATTTCGAGACCGTCCACGCCGGCGACCGTCAACGCCTCGGTGAGCAATGCGATGGTCGCCGGATCGCTGAAATCGATCGCGCTCATGCCGCCCTCCGCAGCTTCAGCCATTGTTCGAGATAATGAATGTCCGTCTCGCCCTGCGCGAATGGACCGTCCTCGAACAGAGCGCGCAGGAAAGGGATATTGGTGGAAATTCCCTCGACTTCAGTGCCGGCAAGCGCTTCGCGCATTCTTGCCATTGCTTCCGCCCGCGTCGGAGCATGAACGATCAGCTTGGCGATCAGCGAATCGTAATAGGGCGAGACCTTGTAGCCGGCATGAATATGCGTATCGACGCGGATGCCTGGTCCCGCCGGCAACGCCAGATGGGTGACGACACCCGCCGAGGGCAGGAAGCTATCCGAATCTTCGGCGTTGATACGGCATTCGAAGGAATGGCCTTCGCAGGTCACGTCGCCTTGGGTGAGATCCAGAACGTGACCCTGAGCCACCCCTATCTGCGCCCGGACGATATCGACACCGCTCGTCATCTCGGTCACGGGATGTTCGACCTGAAGCCGCGTGTTCATCTCGATGAAATAGAAAGCGCCGTCCTCATAGAGGAATTCGAAGGTCCCGACGCCCCGGTAGCCGATCTGAAGGCAGGCCTGCACGCAAGCCAGGCCGACCGGCTGGATGATGTCGGGCGCAATTCCCGCAGCCGGTGCCTCCTCAACCACTTTCTGATGGCGGCGCTGCATCGAGCAATCCCGATGGCCCAGCCACACGGCATTGCCGTGATCGTCGCAAATGACCTGGATCTCGATGTGGCGCGGATGCTCTAAGAATTTCTCCATGTAGAGCGAGGGTGAGCCGAAGGCCTTGCGAGCCTCTTCCCGCGTCAGCGCGATTGCTTCATGGAGCAAATCGGCCTTTGGCACGACGCGCATGCCGCGTCCGCCGCCGCCGCCGGCTGCCTTGATGATGACGGGATATCCGATTTCCAGCGCTATGCGCTCGATCGTGGCGGGGTCATCGGGCAGCGCGGTATCCGGACCGGGAACGCAGGGGACGCCGGCTGCCATCATCGCCCGTTTTGCCGAAATCTTGTCGCCCATGATGGCAATCGATGAAGCGGTCGGACCGATGAAGATCAGGCCGGCCTTTTCGACGGCGTCGGCAAAGGCGGCATTTTCCGACAGAAAACCGTAACCCGGATGGATGGCACCTGCACCGGCCAGACGCGCCGCCAGAAGGATGGCATCCTGATTGAGGTAGCTCTTGGCAGCACTCGACGGACCGATGCACAGAAAGCTGTCGGCGGTGCTGCCGTAGGGCGCTTCCCTGTCTGCCTCGGAGCAGATGGCGACAGTCTTCAGACCGAGCTCGCGGCAGGCGCGCTGAATCCGGACTGCGATCTCGCCGCGATTGGCGATCACAACGGTGTCGAAGCGGTGCCCGGCAGCAGCGGAATGTTCGGACGTTTCCGGCATCAGGCAATCTCCGCCAGCAGATCGCCGGTCTCGACCTCGCCGTGGTCGATTTCGGTGAGATGCGTGATGCGCCCCGATCGCGGCGCAACGATCGTGTTGAAGACCTTCATCGCCTCGATGATGAAAAGGGTCTGCCCCTCTTCCACCTCGTCACCGATTGCGACGAATGGTGGTTCCCCAGGCGCCGGGGTCCGGTGCAGAACGCCGAAGACCGGCGCCTTCACCGCATAGATTTTCTCAGGCCTCGAAGGCCTATCGGCGCAGGCATCCTGGGCAGGGCTTGTCGTCGATCCTGCCTCTTGCTCGCGCTCGGCAACAGCCTCCTGACCCGGCGACGTGCGAAAGATCCGAACCGTCACGTCCTTTTCCGTCACGGTCAGCTCGGTAATGTTCGATCGTCCGACAAAGTCGATCAGCGTCTTGATCTTCGAGAGGTCCATATGCGTGCTCGGAATTTCAAAATTCGACCGCGCGGACCCGAAGTTTCAAGTCGCTCGGTGTTATGATTTTTCGTAGCACGACGCGTCGACTGATGGGGTCAGACGAAGTTTTGATGGAGCGCAATCCGAGACCTGTGGGGCATATCGCCGAACGCTTGCGAATTTCCCTCAACCACAGCCGACGGCAACCGGAAGCCCTAGCGAGAAGAGATTGCTCGGCGATGTTGGCCTTGATAGGATTCGAACCACGACCGCGCTCGTTTCTCGCTCGGGCTCTTCCGTAAATCCCTTATAATTTGCCGACGAGATGAAATGGAATCCATTGATTAGCAAAGCGCTTTTGAAAGCGTCCGTCCGTCCGAGATAATTCACACTTTATAGCACCCGTCGGCCGCGGCGGCACGACCGACTGGGATACTTAGAGACGCGGCGCAAGAGGCGGTGGATGGCGAAATCTCAGACCGTCAACCCGAATTAACGTGATCTCTCGGGAATCAGATTACTATGAATCCTTGATAGGCGTTCTCAAATTGGTCGTTCCGTTTTATGGCAACCCACAGGGGCTTTTTGGAGTCGGTCGGATCAACGCCAAGCGCCGGCTTGGCAACCGCTGGCCACACCTTATCCGTGCTTGTAGCAGAATCGTCACGAACTACTTCGACGTCAACTTTATCGCTACCGTCCGAATTCTTCGATATATATACAACCATATCCTGACTGAAGCCAATGCCTATGAGCTTAAAATGCTTATGATTGCCTCTTGGAGCCTCCACAGGATCCTCATCGTCCAGACGCCTTATTTCAGCCTTAAGTTGAATATTGGATTTTGCAGACATATTAACCTCCCTTGCTCGTCCTCCGTAAAATCAATCACTATCGCCTGGTCTACGAGGGATGAACCCGCCTGACCTTGACATCACACCGCCGGAGCGGGATAGGGCGCCACCTGATCGGGACATTCCGCCACTCGCCATTCCTCGGGGATCCATCGAGACCTCGGCCGAGAGCAGGATTTGCTCAAAGGTCCCTGCCTGGGCATCGAGTCTCATCGAGAGATCGCTCCGGTCGTAGATCCAGACCTTCATATCCTTGGCGAGAGCTCCAATTTGGGAGCCGAGGCCCGTTCGCGCACTCGAACCCGGGGACCGATACAATCTATCGTATTCGATATCACCATCGATGTTCCTCGGAGGGGGATCGTCGGGGTTCGAGCCGCCGCCGTGGACAAGGAAGATTGCCGGCCGACTCAGTTCAATGAAAGTTCCCTCGAATGAGAAAGCGTAGATACGCGCCAGGGTAGGATCTTTCGCACTAAACTGGCCCCTCAGGAAATTATTCGCTCCTGCTGGAGATCCGATCAGAGACTGGTAGTCGCCGCCTTTGAGAACTACGTCAGTAAGCTCGCGCCCGAACAGATATATCGCTGATATGCCGAGCAAGGTTTCATTGTCTGCCACTTCCCCCTCCATCTAGTTGAATTATTGACCGCTCATTGATCTCGACAGCAGAACTTTCTCGCGATATTTCATCTTCGGAAGCTCTAGATAATCTATCGGCAGTAACGTCCGTGCGGAGAGGACATGGCTGCGATGCTCGCCGCCTTTAACGTGCGCGCCGGCGTGCAACTCGCCGATCGCCCGCTGCCTGAAGTTCCTACTGGTGATTCTTACGAATTGGCCGCCACTTTCATTCCGATCAACCGCAAGCATCGTCCTTGCGACGTCGCCGTAGTCCAGAAAGTCGGGAGCAAGAGCCCACAAGGTTTCCGCCAGATACGTCCCGACGATATCGCGTGCGTCGAGCAGTGCTTCGACAAAGCCATCTGGGTTGCCCGCAAAAGCGCGGTCGAAAGCATGCTGCACGGGGGCCTCGGCAGCCGGATCGAACTCGGCAATATCTGCGAGATCCTCAACGGCATGCGAGATGAAGCCGCGCGCCACCAGGCTTTCATGAAAGATGTCGACGAGAATGTCGAATATCGCACCGGTGAGTGGTTGCGAGAGCTCGTGCTCGTCCTTCCACCCACGAGCGAACTCGGCCATCGTTCTTTTGTTGTTTGCCGACCGTATCTGCCGATGTGGCGAGAATTCCGAAAAGCGCGCAAGGCGATTTGCGCGGTAGAGGTTACCGCGCGTCTCCGCGAGAACATTGTCGATCACGGACGGAAAATGCATGGCCGCGATTAGCGACACGCAGTCGGAAAAAGCCTCCTGGAAGCCAAGATATTCGGGGTACTCGGTCCCCGGGCGCGGCACGCCCAATACGCTGAAGATGATCGCATGCCCCACCTCATGAGCGATGACGTCGAAATCCAGGCTGAAGGGAAGAACGTGCCCGTCATTCTCGAACTGGCTCCCAACTTCGAGGAAACCATAGCCGTACTGAGCGTTGTCCCATCGCGGCAGGATCGAGATTTCCAGACGGTCATAATGATCGCGAAAATGCCAGGTGAGCGGCTGGCCGAGATAGCGCTCCCACACGTCCAGGGTGAATCGCACGCAACCAAAAACATGCGCGGCTTCGAAGCCAGCCATCGAAGGTCGGAGATAGTCGAAATTACCGCACTCGTCGGGGGTGGCCGGTTCGAGGATTTTGCCGGTCCAAGGCGGCAGATACATGTACGGCGTTCCAAGCGGCCCGCGGTTCACACCGTAAGGACCGGTCTTGCCGACCGGCTCCACAACGAACATGCGATTGTCGGCCGGACCAGCTGTCAGGCTACCCAGCGGAGACGATACTTCAACAATCTCAGGATTAGACCGAGCATCAAATGGAGGCTGTACAAAAAGTCTGAACCGGGTGCCCATCCGCTCTCCCCTCAAAAGACTTTTGTGATGCCATTTTAAGTTGACATTCGGCGCTCACAAGAATTTTAGCAAGTAATAAAATAGAATTAGAAAGAGCCTGACAGATGTACTTGGCGTTATTCAGGCAGCTCAACCAATCTCGAATAGCGCGGGTGACTGCGAATGGAATCGAGATCGGAATCGTTCTTGAACCACAGCCGCATCTCGATGCCGACTTGAGGCATCCAGACCTCAAGCAAATCGATCGCTCTGTCGATTTCGCCAAGCAGTGCATAGGTGCAGGCGGCATTGTACTGGATGTTTATGTCGTTGGGATCCGTCGCCAGCGCGCGCGCCAACCATTCCAGCGCCATGTCGCGGACCCCGAGAAAGGCCAGCGCCGTCGCTCCCAAGCAGGCAACATTGGCATTTTCCGGATGGAGCCGCAGTTCCTCCTCCGCCCTTTTCAACGCGATCCGCGCATAGCTGCTGGCCTTGTCTATTTGCCCGAGCGAACGAAAGACGTTCACGAGCATGATCGGCGCACCATAATCGGCAGGCTTGATTTCCATTGCGCGCTGAAAGTGCGTAGCCGCCAGTTCGAATTGACCGTCGGTGACGCAAAATTCGGCATAGTACCGATTCGCCTCGTGGCAATCGGCGTCGAGCGACAAAGCCTCTTCGAATGCGGAAACCGCCTCAGTGCGATTGCCGGCGACGGCCAACGCAAACCCCCTGGCCGCGTGTGCCTCTGCCAGGTTGGGATCGATAGCGAGTGCCATCGCCGTGTTCGCGAGAATGTCCTCCACCGGAATCTCCGTGCCGAATTGAGACCGCAGACGTGAATCGCAAACCGCGATGCCGGCATAGGCTCGGGCATAGCCGGGATCCAATTCGATGGCTCTGGCGAAGCTCTGCCTAGCCATCAGATGGTTTGAGCGCGAGGCAATATGGTAGTATTCGCGCCCCCTGAGGTAGTGCGTATAAGCTTCCACGCTCTCTGTCGGCGCCTGCTCGATTGCCTTCTTTTCCTCCGGGAGCAACTTGACCTTTAGTTGCTCGACGATCGCCTTGGTGATCTCGTCCTGCACTTCGAAGATGTCGGTGAGGTCGCGGTCGTAACGCGCGGCCCACATGTGGCCGTCGCTCGCTGCGTCGATCAATTCAGCATTGATCCTCATATGGTTGCCGGCCTTGCGGACGCTGCCCTCTACGACATAGGCAACCCCGAGTTCCCTGGCGATGCGCTGCAGGTTCTCGCTGCGGCCTTTCCATGTGAAGACAGTGTTGCGGCTTAGTACAAACAGGCCTGAAACATTCGATAGGTCAGTGATGATGTCCTCGGTGATGCCGTCGCTGAAAAACTCCTGGGCGGGATCGTTGCTGATGTTGGCAAATGGCAGGATGGCAACCGATGGCTTGTTGAAGGGTGCCTGCGTGTGGCCGCTTGCGGTAAGCGGCACCTCCTCGCCGGAGGCGACATTGCCCCAATCGGCAAAATAGACATGGACCGGACGGGAAATGTTCTTGACGGTCTTGGCACCCTGGTCTGCGAAATTGAGATCGAGCTTGTTTCCGACTTCGTGGCGCACAGCCGCCGAACAGGCAATGCCGCCAGGGTCTGCAAGGGCTTGTAGCCGGACCGCCACATTAATGCCGTCCCCATGAAAGTCATCCGCATCGAAGATGATATCGCCGAGGTTCAAGCCTATTCGAAACGCAAAGTGCCTGTCGGCTGGAATCCCTATGTTGCGCTCCAGCATGCCGCGCTGGATTTCGACTGCGCATCGTGCAGCACTAAGCACGCTGCCGAACTCGACCAGGAAACCGTCGCCCATCACCTTGATTATGCGCCCGCCGTGGCTCGCGACAGCGGGATCGAAGAGCTCGCGACGATGCTGACGAAGGGCACTAAGCGTCTCCTCTTCGTTTGCCTCCAGGAGACGGCTGTAGCCCACCACATCGGCAGCCAGGATAGCCGCCAATCGGCGCTCGACAAGCTCTGCGCACATGCCCGTCTCCCCAACGTGCTGGTGGCAATATTACTCAATTCTAGAAGCTGGCCGATCATGTTGCCGGACGATTGTATTACTGACAACTAAAATATGTACCTGTCGCCGAACCGACAGTTATATCTTCCAGGTTTGGCCCTCTGGCATCGGCGTCTTCGACGACTGGGACCCCCGGCATTCGCCGCGGCCGGCTCCGTCAGCTCTTCGGAGCGGCGATGCTCTCCCTCGGGATAAGGCTGCTGCGGATGACGGTGCGAACCGCCGCCGTAGTCTGCCTATGGCCAATGGCGTCGAGCAGGAGATCCACCGCCGCGCGCCCCATCTCTTCCACCGGCTGCTTGATCGTCGAGAGCGGCGGCGAGCAGAATTCGCAGACGGGGGAGCCGTCGAAGGAGACGACGGACATGTCACCGGGAATGCTTAGGCCCGTTCGCTGGATACGGCTGACAAAAGAAATGGCCATGTCGTCGCTGGTCGCGATGACGGCCGTCGGTTTCTCTGTCAACTCGGCGAAGTCATCCGCCGCCTGGACACCAATGTCGAAGCCGTGCTGATAATCGAGATGACCACCCGAGCGATGCACCGAGTCCTCGGACAATCCTGCTGCCTCGAGCGCCTCGAGCACGCCGCCATAACGCTCGACATCGTGATAATTGCCTTCAGGCCCTGCCAGATAGAAGAACCGTCGGTGACCCAATCGGATTAGCTCGGCCGTGACGTCGCGCACGGCTTCGCGGTCGTTGGTCACGACGCTCTGCAGGCCGGCATCGCTCATGTCGAGCAGCATTGAGACGATCGGCAGGCCGGAATTGGCCAGCGAGCGCCCGTCGACCTCCGGAAGCTTCGACGACAGGATGATGGCTCCGCGCACGCTGCCACCGAAGGCGAGGTCAAGAATGTGCCGTTCGGAAACTTCGTCGCGATCGAGGTTGGCGATCATCAGGTTGTAGCCGCCCTGGATCAGCGATTTATTGATACTCTGCAGCACCTGCGGAATGATCTGGGAAGCGCCGTAGTAGAGCGATCCCGGCAGGATGATCATGATGATGTTGGATTTGCCGACCCTGAGGCCGCGCGCCATGGCGTTCGGCGTGTAGCCCAGTTGCCTGGCTGCAGCATTGATCTTGGCGCGCGTCTTCTCGTTGACCCGTCCGGGATTGGCAAGCGCTCGGCTGACTGTGGATATCGCGACGCCGGCGAGCCGCGCGACATCGGCCATCAATGCACCCGATGGCTCCTCCCCCACCACATCCTTGTTTTTGTTCATGTTTACTTCGGTCTCCCGGATGCTTCGATTTGCAACTCTAAGGCAGGCGGCGATTTATAGCAAACGTTTGCCAAAAACCGCTTGCTTAAAAAACCAGCTTGGCTATTATCTAGACATGGCAAACGATTGCCATTTCTTAATGCGTTGAAAATCCATGGCTTATTGGATGCGGAACGGCTGTTCCGCACGCGGGTAGGTCATGCCTCGAGAAATGGACAGGTTATGGCTACTGGCGACAGGCTGCGCTTCGGCGTCGATCTCGTGACATTCTTTCATCCCGGCTTCTGGGGCGTCGACAGCCATGATGCGATCGTGGGTTATGCCCGCGCCGAACCGCGTGCCTTCTGGGACAAGATTCTCGACAGCGTCCAGGCCTCGGGCGTCACCGGCGTCGAGCTGACCTTCTCTCCCTTCAACTGGCAGGACGCCATCAAGACCTACGGTTCCGTAAACGCCTTCGCAGCCGAACTGGCAAGACGCGGCCTGACGCTATGCAGCGGCTTCTTCGCGGAACTGGAGGCGGCCGGCGATTTCGCTGAGCCCGAGGCCCAGCGCGCGCTGATCGACAAGGCGGAACGATATGCCGATTTCCTGAAAGCCTGCGGCAGCGACATCATGGTGATCGGCGCCCCCTTACGCCAGACGCTCGGCGCCCAGCCGGTGCAGTTCTACGATTTCGACCGCGCCAAGGTGATCGCCGATTTCCTGAACCGGCTCGGTGCAACACTCCATGCCAGGGGCGTGCGGCTCGCGCTGCACACCGAGGCGCACTCGATCTTTGCCGCCGCGCGCGATGTCGATCTGATGATGCTGCTCACCGATCCGGCCTATGTGCACATGTGCCCGGACACGGCCCATATCATCGTTGCCGGCTCCGATCCAATCCAGCTCGTCGATCGCCATCACGAGCGCATGATCATCGCCCACTGGAAGGATGCGATCGGTCCCATGCCCGCCGACACGCCGATCGACAAACATATCCATGAACGCCACCAGCCCTATTTCTGCAGCTTCGGCCTCGGACAGGTCGATTGGCCGGCCTGGATCCGGCTGCTGCGCGACCGGGCCTATGAAGGCTGGGCGATCCTCGAACTCGATGCCGCGCCCGATCCCGTCCGCGACATCGCCAACGGGCTCACGCTCGTCCGGCAGGCGCTCCTGCCGATCTATCGCTGACAGTCATTCCTAAGACAACAAAACGCCCCGCAAAGAGGGCATTTTCAAGAGGTGGAACAATGAAGACCATGATGAAGCTTTTTCTTGCCGGCGCAGCAATCGTCGGCCTCTTCGCCTCGGCGCATGCCGAGGACAAGCCGACGATCGAGATCATGTCGTCCTGGACGTCGGGCGGCGAAGCGGCAGCCCTCAACGTTATCAAGACCGAGTTCGAAAAGCGTGGCGGCGTTTGGAAGGATTCCTCGATCGCCGGTTTCGGCGCGGCCGATGCCGCCTTCCAGAACCGTATCGTCGCCGGTGACGCGCCGGGCGCCAAGCAGGGCGTCATCGGTCTCGCTGCCGCAGATTTCATCAACCAGGGCCTGTTCAATCCGATCGACGACGTGGCGGCCGCCGGCAAATGGGCCGATGCTCTGCCGAAATCGATCCATGATCTCATCACCTATGACGGCAAGGTCTATCTCTCGCCGACCGGGGCCCATGGTGAAAGCTGGATCTTCTATTCGAAGGAAGCCTTCAAGAAGGCCGGCATTTCGCAAGAGCCCAAGACCTGGGACGAGCTCTTTGCCGATCTCGACATGATGAAGGCTGCCGGCATCGTTCCGGTCGCCTGGGGCGGCCAGCCCTGGCAGCAGTCCAAGGTCTTCAATATGATCCTGCTCTCGCAGGTTGGGATCGACGGCTTCCTGAAGATCTATGTCGACAAGGACAAGAGCCAGGCATCCGTCGAGGGTGTGAAGAAGACCCTTGAAATCCTCGGCAAGCTGCGCGGTTATGTCGATGCGGGTGCTGCCGGGCGCAACTGGAACGACGCGACCGCCATGTTGATCACTGCCAAGGCCGGCGTGCAGTTCATGGGCGATTGGGCCAAGGGCGAATTCACCGTTGCCGGCAAGCAGCCGGGCAAGGATTATGGCTGCATGATCGTGCCGGAGTCGAAGGGCATGGTTTACATCGCCGACTCCCTCTGGTTCCCCAAGACCGGCAATGCCGAGACCGACAAGGCGCAGAAACTTCTCGCCGAAGTCGTCATGGACCCGGCCGTCCAGGTCGAATTCGCCCTCAAGAAGGGTTCGGTTCCGATGCGTTCCGACGTCGACAAGTCGAAACTGGACGTCTGCGCCCAGAAGGGTGTCGAGCTGATGGCCGCGGGTGCGATCGTACCGGATCAGGCGATCGTGCTGACGCCGCAGCAGGTTGGCGCGCTCGACGACTTCGTCGACGAATATTGGAGCGGCGGCTCGGACGATACGGCCTCCGCGGCCGAGAATTTCTTCGCCATCTTCGAGTAGGATGTGGCGTCGGCCTGATGTCGACGCCATGGCTGCCAGCCGCCGCCTCGCGCGGCGGTGCGAGCCCTGCTTTCCACCCGTCAACGAGCTGGCCGATGTCCATCAAACGCAAGCCCAATATTTCCGCGACTATCGCCCTTTTGCCGACATGGTTCGTCGCCGTCGTGGTCTTCATCGGCACCATGGCCTGGTCGATCCGCCTGTCCTTCACCAATTCGACGCTTTTTCCGTCCTCGACCTATGTCGGCTTGGCGCAGTATTCGAAGCTCTTCTCTTCCGCCAAATGGCTGGCATCGCTGCAAAACGTGTTGATCTTCGGTGTCCTTTACGTCGCAGGCTGTTTGCTGCTCGGCTTTCTGCTCGCCGCGGCGCTGGACCGCAAGATCCGCTTCGAAAGCGCCTTCAGGACCATATTCCTCTATCCCTACGCCATGTCCTTCGTGGTGACTGGGCTGATCTGGCAATGGATGCTCAATCCGACGCTCGGCATCCAGGCAAGCGTGCGTTCGCTCGGTTGGGAAAGCTTCGTCCTCGACTGGGTGGTCAATCGCGACATGGCGATCTATGCGCTGGTGCTTGCCGGCGTGTGGCAGGGTGCGGGCCTCGTCATGGTCATTGCGCTTGCCGGCATGCGTGGCATCGAAGGCGAGCAATGGAAGGCGGCGCGGATCGACGGTATTCCCGTCTGGCGGATCTATGTCTCGATCATCCTGCCCCAGCTCGGGCCGGCGTTGGCCGCGGCCGGCATGCTGCTCGCCATGGGCGTGATCAAGACCTATGACATCGTCGTCGCCATGACCAATGGCGGCCCCGGCAGTGCGACGGAGGTGCCGGCGAAATTCATCATGGACAATCTGTTCGGGCGCCAGAACCTCGGCCTCGCCACCGCAGGCGCGACGGTGCTTGTCCTCGGCGTGATCATCGCAGTCGCCCCGTTCCGCTACATCATGCACATGCGTGACAAAGCAAAGGGGGCTGCGTGATGGCCCGTCCTCATCCGAACGGCCCGAAGCCGGCACAGATCACCGCCGGGCGCATCGGCCTCTATGCCTTCCTTGTCGTCGCCGCGCTTTTCTTCCTTCTGCCGCTCTACACCATGGTCGTCACCTCGTTGAAGTCCATGGACGAAATCCGGCTCGGGCAGATCTTTGCCCTGCCGGCCACGCTCGATTTCTCCGCCTGGGTGACCGCCTGGTCGGGCGCCTGCATGGGAACCGTCTGCGTCGGCATTCGCAGCGGCTTCTGGAATTCGGTGGCGATCACCCTCCCCTCGGTCGCGCTCTCCGTCTTCATCGGCGCCGTCAACGGCTATGCGCTGTCGCTCTGGCGGCCGCGCGGGGCAAACCTGCTCTTCGGCCTGCTGATGGCCGGCGGCCTCATCCCCTACCAGATCTTCCTCTATCCGATGGTCCGGGCGATGGCGAATATCGATCTCTATAATTCGCTCGCCGGTATCGTTCTCGTGCATGTCATCTTCGGCCTGCCGCTGGTGACGCTGCTCTTCCGCAATTATTTCGTCAGCGTGCCGGAGGAGCTCTGCAAGGCGGCGCGCGTCGACGGCGCGGGCTTCTGGCGCATCTTTTTCGAGATCATGCTGCCGATTGCCGTGCCGATGGTCGTGGTGGTCTCCATGCTGCAGTTCACCGGCATCTGGAACGACTTCCTGCTCGGTCTTGTCTTTGCCGGGCGCGACAACCTGCCGATGACCGTGCAGCTCAACAATATCGTCAACACCACGATGGGCGAGCGAACCTACAACGTGAACATGGCGGCGACGATCCTCACCGCCATCGTTCCGCTTGCCATCTATTTCCTGTCCGGCCGCTGGTTCGTGCGCGGCATCGCGGCCGGCGCAGTCAAGGGGTAATGCTTCCATGCAATCTGCCGTCTCCGTCAAGGACCTGAAGATCGCCTATGGCGATCACACGGTGATCGAGAAGATGTCGATCGATATCGCGCCGCGGGAGTTCCTGGTGCTGCTCGGCCCTTCCGGCTGCGGCAAGTCCACGCTTCTGAATGCCATTGCCGGCCTTCAGGACATCACATCAGGCGAGGTCTGGATCTCAGGCAAGAACGTCAGCTGGGAGGAGCCGAAGGACCGTGGCATCGGCATGGTTTTCCAGTCCTACGCGCTCTATCCGCGTATGTCGGTCCGCAAGAACCTCTCCTTCGGCCTTCGCGTCGCACGCCTGCCGAAGGCCGAGATCGAGGCCCGTGTCGCCCGCACCGCCGCCCTCCTCCAGCTCGACAAGCTGCTCGACCGGCGTCCTGCCGAGTTGTCCGGCGGCCAGCGCCAGCGCGTCGCCATCGGCCGGGCGCTGGTACGCGAAGTGGATGTCTTCCTGTTCGACGAACCACTGTCGAACCTCGACGCCAAGCTGCGTAATGAATTGCGCGTCGAAATCAAGAAACTGCACCAGCGCCTCGGCAATACCATGATCTACGTCACCCACGACCAGGTCGAGGCACTGACGCTGGCCGACCGCATCGCCATCATGCGGGACGGCGTGATCCAGCAGCTCGCCTCGCCGTCCGAGATCTACCGCCGTCCGGCCAATCTCTTCGTCGCCGGCTTCATCGGCGCTCCGGCGATGAACTTCACCGAGGGCCGGATCGAGCGCGGCAACGGCGCGCCGGTCTTCCGGAGCAAGGAGCTCACTGTCGATCTCTCTGGTTATTCCTTTCGAGCGGACGCAGCGGAAGGACCGGCAACACTCGGCTTTCGCCCGGAACACCTCGTGCTCGATGGCGCCACGAGCGGCCTGCCCACCATTCCGGGTCGGGTTTCCGTCGTCGAGCCGATGGGTTCGGACGCGGTTGTCTGGTTCGACTGGGCGGACCAGAGCCTTTCGCTCCGGCTCATGGGGGATGTCACCCTGCAGCCTGGGGATGCCGTGGCTCCCGGTCTCGATATCGCCAAGGCGTCCCTCTTCGGCGCTGACGGATCGCGGCTGTGAGGCGCCATCCCTTTGTTTTCCCGCAATTCCGGACGCGCTTCGCGCCGTTTTGAGGATTGCTCCAGGACAGGATTTGAAAAGACATGTCTGAGATCGTCTATGATGCGCTGGTGATCGGCTCCGGCGCGGCGGGTTCCTTTGCGGTAAAGGAACTGACGGCACAGGGACTACAGGTGCTGCTGCTCGAGGCCGGCCCCGCCGTCGGACCGAAGGATTTCGATCCCGCGCGCAAGAAGGCGCCGGCAAGCAGCATCAATATCTGGGAGCGCGCGCGGGCCACTCTCAAGGGCCAGCCGATCCAGGCGCGCGCAGCCTTTTTCACCGAGCGCTTCAGCCACTTCTTCGTCAATGACCGCAAAAACCCCTATACGACGCCGAGGGGCGAACCCTTCCTCTGGATCCGCGGCCGCCAGGGCGGCGGGCGCCTCCACAGTTTCGGCCGGGTGCTGCTGCGCTGGACCGACGACGATTTCAAGATCCGCTCACGCGCCGGAAAGGGCGTGGACTGGCCGATCTCCTATGACGAGCTGGTGCCTTTTTACGACGAAGTCGAGGCCTATCTCGGGCTCTACGGCAACAAGGACAACGTGGCCACCTTGCCGGACGGCATCTATGCGAAGCCGGCAAGCCTGACGCCCGCCGAACAGATTTTCAAGCAGACGGTTGAAAGCCGCTGGCCGGAAAGGCATGTCGTCTCCTGGCGCTATATTGCGCCTGACGCCGACCGGATGCCGCGACCGCTGCGAGAAGCAAAGGCGACCAGTGAGCTGACCATCCGCTACGACGCCGTCGTTCGCCGCATCACCACGGATGAGAAGACCGGCCGCGCCACCGGCGCGGAATACATCGATCGCAACACGGGAGCGGTATCGACGGCCCGTGCCGCGACAGTGGTGCTTTCGGCCTCGCCGATAGAGAGCGTGCGGCTGCTGTTGAATTCGGCTTCGGCGAAACATCCGGATGGGCTCGGCAACAGCTCGGGCGCTCTCGGTCGCTATTTCATGGACCAGCTGCCGTGCCTCGCCTTCGGCTCCTTTTCCAAGGCGAAGGGTTGGGCGCCCGACGAATCCGCGCCGACCGACCCCTTCTACAATCCGTCGGGCGGGATCTTCATTCCCCGCTTCGGCGAGGGTGACGCCGCCCGCGGCGATTTCGACTACCAGGGAAGCGTCGGCCGCGCGCCGGTCTCCGGGGATAGAGATGCACGTCTCGCCTTCTTCGGCTTCGGCCGCATGCTGCCCTATGCCGACAACCGCATCACGCTCGATGTCAGGCGCAAGGATGCCTGGAACATTCCCGTGCCGCATATCCGCTGCGTCATGCAGGAGGAGGAGCAGGCGCTGCTCAGAAGGCAGGAGGAGACGTTGATCGCCATGATCAACGAGATTGGCGGCGACCTCGAATTCATCGGCTCGCCCACCGGCCTCAAGGAAATGGGCAAGGGCGCCTTTCCCGAAGCCGATGCCTTCAGCCGCTTCATGTTCCGCAAATGGTTCCGCAAGACCATGTGCATGGGCGCCGCAATCCATGAGACGGGCGGCGCACGCATGGGCGAAACTCCTGAGGCTTCGGTGCTCAACCCCTACAACCAGGTCTGGGATGCCCCGAACCTCATCGTCACCGACGCCAGCGCCTTCCCCGGCAGCGGCATCGCCGGGACCACGCTCACCGTCATGGCCCTGACGATCCGCGCCTGCCGGAATCTTGTCGACCAATTCAGGACGGGACAGCTATAGGCGCGCTTGGAACGAGGGACCCGGGTAAACCGTTCAGCGTTCGATCAGTGGCCGTCATATAAACTTCGCACTGACATGCTCCTGTCAACAAAAGCAGGAAGGGAAACCCATGTCGCGAACACATCAGGACCAGCTCAGCCGTATAAAGGCCGAAATCGCCGACAGCTTCGATGAAGAGCTGGAAATGCAGATGGAGGAAGACCGGCTCGACGATCTGGTCGCCGAAGGAATGTCGGAACCGGCGGAGCAGACGCTCGAGCGAAAGATCTACTTCCGGGAGCTTTTCCGGCTGCAGCACGAACTGGTGCGGCTGCAGGATTGGGTTCAGCATAAGAAGCTGAAGGTGGTGGTGCTTTTCGAAGGGCGGGATTCGGCCGGCAAGGGAGGCGCCATCAAGCGCGTGACCCAGCGGCTCAATCCGCGCGTCTGCCGGACGGTCGCGCTGCCCGCCCCGACCGAGCGGGAACGCCATCAATGGTATTTTCAGCGTTATGTCCCGCATCTTCCGACTGGTGGCGAGATCGTGCTCTTCGACCGAAGCTGGTACAATCGCGCCGGTGTCGAGCGCGTGATGGGGTTCTGCACCCCCGATGAACTCGAGGAGTTCTTCCGCTCGGTGCCCGAATTCGAACGGATGCTGGTCCGCTCCGGAATCGTGCTGATCAAATACTGGTTTTCGATCACCGACGAGGAGCAGGAATTCCGCTTCAATATGCGTATCCACGATCCGCTGAAGCAATGGAAGCTGTCACCGATGGATATGGAAAGCCGTGTCCATTGGGAGGAATACACCAAAGCCAAGGAAGAAATGCTGGCGCGTACCCACACGGAGGATGCACCCTGGTGGGTGGTTCAGGCCGTGGACAAGAAACGGGCGCGGTTGAACTGCATCGCCCATCTTCTCGAGCAGATCCCTTACGAGGATGTTCCCAAACCGGAGATCCAGCTGCCGGACCGCATCCGTAACGCCGATTACAACAGGGCCCCGGTTCCGCCTGAAATGTATGTGCCGGAGCGCTATTGAAAGCATAGCCCCAACGGTCGGCGGCGTTGAGGAAATAGCGGGAGCCGTATTGCTTCGCTACGCCATGCGAGAGCGTGGCGTAGCGATCGGATGCCGTCAGGCGGCGACATCAGCCATGCGGTTCAATTCCGAGACAGCGTCATTCGGCAGCACGAGCGCGGCGGCGGCGAGGTTCTCCCTGAGATGGCCGACGGACGAGGTGCCGGGGATCAGCAGGATGTTTTCCGCGCGACGCAGCAGCCAGGCGAGCGCCACCTGCATAGGCGTCGCGTTGAGGCGTGCTGCGACATCGGACAGGGTGGAAGACTGCAGCGGGCTGAATCCGCCGAGCGGGAAGAACGGCACATAGGCAATGCCGTCGCGCGCGAGATCGTCGATCAGGGCATCGTCGGCCCGATGCGCCAGATTGTACTGGTTCTGCACGCAGACGATCTCGGTGATCCCACGCCCTTCGGCGATTTGCCTCGATGTGACGTTGCTCAGCCCGACGTGACGCACCAGGCCTTGCCGCTGGAGATCGGCAAGCACCGTCAGCGGCGCTTCGATCGACCCTTCGGCCGGGCCGTGCACGTCGAACATGATCCTGAGATTGACGACATCGAGCACATCGAGGCCGAGATTGCGGAGGTTGTCGTGTACTCCCTTTGTCAGCTCTTCGCGCGAGAAGGCCGGAATCCACGATCCATCGGCGCCGCGCCGTGCGCCGATCTTGGTGACGATGGTGAGATCGTCGCGATAGGGATGCAGCGCTTCGCGGATGATCTGGTTGGTAACATGCGGGCCGTAGAAGTCGCTGGTGTCGATGTGGTTTACGCCGCTCGCGACCGCCTCCCGTAGCACGGTCAAGGCCGCACCATGATCTTTGGGCGGGCCAAATACGCCAGGCCCGGCAAGCTGCATGGCGCCATAGCCGAGCCGCTTCACGCTGTCGCCGCCGAGGTTGAACGCGCCGGACTGATCGATAGTGGACATGATCTAACTCCTTTCAAGAGATGACGCCAAGATTGGCCCAAGATAAGCATTGTCGGGGCGCGTGAAAATTGGCTACAATCCGCACGGGCTGTGCGGAGTGGCGAACAGTGAAAGCAGATCTGGGTGATCTCAATGCCTTCGTTGCCGTGGCCCGTGCCGGCGGTTTTCGCGAAGGCGCGCGCGTCAGCGGCAGCAGCGCCTCCTTCCTCAGCGAAGCGGTGCGTCGCCTGGAGAGCCAGCTCGGCGTCAGGCTGCTCAACCGGACGACACGCAGCGTCGTCCCGACCGAAGCGGGCAAGGGCTTGCTGGAGCGGCTCGGCCCGGCTTTGATCGAGGTGGAGTCTGCCCTCGACGTCGTCAACGGATTTCGCGACAGGCCGGCCGGTGCCCTACGCCTCAATGTGCCGGTCAGCGCGGCGCGGCTGGTACTGCCCGCCATCGTTCCGCCGTTTCTCGCCGCCTATCCCGATATTCGGCTGGAGGTGGTCACCGACGAGAGCTTTGTCGACGTGATCGCGGCCGGCTGCGACGCCGGCATCCGCTATGACGAACGGTTGGAGCAGGATATGATCGCGATACCGATCGGGCCACGCGTCCAGCGCTTTGCCATCGCAGCCTCCCCCGACTACCTCGATCGCCGTGGCCGGCCGCAACATCCGAGCGAGCTGCTCGGCCATGCCTGTCTGTTGGGTCGCTTTGCCAGCGGCGCGATGACAGCGCCGTGGGAGTTCGAGCGCGATGGCGAGATAGTGCGGGTCGATCCGACGGGGCCGCTGATCGTGCGGGTCGGCGGAGCGACCAATCTGGCCGTCGATGCAGCGATATCAGGAACGGGGATCGTCTGCCTCTTCGAGGACTGGCTGCGCCCGCATATCGACAGTGGCGCGCTCGAGCCCATCCTCGAACCGTGGTGGCAACGCTTCTCCGGGCCGTTCCTCTACTATCCCGGACGACGGCTGGTGCCTGCGCCGCTCAGGGCGTTCATCGATTTCGTCAAGGCATCGGCTACCGCATAATTCCTTAAGCCGGAATCAATCCAAGGATAAAATAATGCAGCAATTCGGGGTTACAGCATCCTTTGCGCGTCTAAAAGATGCGGCGCTGTAAGGGGGGTAGTGGCCGACGATGCGCTAAAGCTTGACCTCGGCATTGTCGCCCATATCAGGTTTGGTGTTCGAGACCGCTGCGGCCGCCATCTTGATATAGCTGATGATCGTGCCCGGACTGTCCCAATATTCGGCCGAAGCCGGCGTCATTTTGAGGATGCGGATGGAAGGATCGTCGGGATTGTCCCACCACGCCTTTGCCGGCGTCGCCCATAATTCCCTGATTCTCTCCCGGTCGTTTTGCACCTCGGCCGTCCCCGATACGGAAACATATTTCTGTCCCTTGGTGTCGGCAAAGGCGAGGCACACGTTTGGCCAGCGAGTGATTTCATCGTCCTTGTGACTGCTGACATCCGTCAGAAAGTAGATCGCATTCTCGAGCTGCGCGGTATAGGCGGACATCGGGCGGGCTCGCAGATCGTCGCCGCTGCGGGTCGTCAGCATGCAAAATCCGATCTTGTCGATCAATTCCCATACCCGTGTCGCATCGTCTTGATTGCCCATCGTCATCTCCATCTGTGCAAGAGACGAAGTAACCATCTGCCGCGGCCGATGTTCCCAGCGGCGAGCCCTAATGAGCCCATTCTTAAGGTGATCGAGGCACGCAGTCGATCAATGGACGCTTGGGGTTTTCATGACCATTGCAAAGTCTTCGGCGACCAGTTCGCTGACGGCGATGAGAACTTCCTCCCGGGAAAACCCCGATGTCAGAGCGCGTTGAATCAGATCCTGCAGATCCGGCTCCACGACATCGCGGCAATCCTCGAGGCGTTCTTCCGAAACGGTGAGACTATTGAGTTCGTCCATTGTCTGTCCTTTCAGGGGAATGTAACCACCAAAGCCCAGGAAGGCTGGTGAGGATAAAGCCTTTAACGGGCGGCCACCGCCCGCTTCGGACCGGGCAGCAGGCCCTCACGCTGCATCTGCTTGCGTGCAGCCTTGCGATGTCGGCTGATCGCCTGCGCCTTTTCCCTGACGCGCCGTTCGGACGGCTTCTCATAGGCGCGCCGTTCCTTCATTTCGCGGAACAGCCCTTCGCGCTGCATTTTCTTTTTCAAGACTCTGAGCGCTTGATCGACATTGTTGTCTCTGACGAGTACTTGCATTTCGAGTTCTCCTTGTCTGGGATGGTGGCCCGATCGCCGCTCAGCCGAGCTGCTTGGCGATCAGAGCCTGCAATTCGCGGCGGGTGAGAAGGCAGGGAAACGGCTTCCAGCTCCTGGGAACATTGACGGCCTCGTCATCCTCACGCGGATTCGCCGCCGCAACCGCGGTGGCTGTATGTGTGTTGTTCAAAAAGAAATCCTTTGCCGGCCTTGGCCGACGTTATCGATTGTTTGTGGGATTGCCCATCACGCAGCCTTAAGGCGCGCGCCGATGCATAAGCGTCTCAATCAGCAGCCGGCAACGGCTTGGATTTCCGCTTGGATCGGGTACATCCAGCAACATAGGGCTCGGCGAGCAGAATTGCAACGGATAGCCCGGATGGCCTGGCATGGGCACCGCCAATCGCCTTCAGATATACTCGGTGCCATTTTATTCAAGTTAGCCGGGTATAGTTTTTGTCGAATTTTCTTCAATTTTGCACGAGAGCGACATTATTTCGCCAGAATGGAAGCAACGCGAAGATCGCCATCGAAATTAACCTTCTGTTAAATAGGCCATTGACTTGTAGTATTAATAGGTTGTTAAAGGAGCCGCTCGCTGAGGTCGAAATTGACCCGCTAATAAACAATTTGAGGAGAGAGCAATGGCTTCGCCGATACATGCAACTGATGATAGTGCAACATTTCAAGAAACTGATGTTATTTCCGGAAACCTGCTTTCCAACGATTCTTCCGACAACGGCCACCTGTTCCTGCGCGCATTCGATGGCGCAAGTGTTGGCGCCAAGAGCGGCAACAGCCAGGTTACTGAAATCCAGGGCGATTACGGCACCTTCTTCGTCAAGCCGGACGGCAGCTACACCTATGTCCTGAGCGACGCTGCCAAGATCGGTTTCGCCAACGGCGAATCGTTCCAGGAAAAGGTTTCCTACAAGATCTCCGACGGCAGCGGTCACACCGACGTCGGCCTGTTCACCCTGAACATCCAAGGCGTAACCCAGGTAAAGCCGATCGCTGTTGACGATACCTACAGCTTCACCGAAGGCAACGCCATCGGCGGTAACGTTCTGGATAACGACATTGCCGGCGACAACGGCAAGATGTTCCTGCGTCAGTTCCTGACTGAGCAGGTAGACGGCAAGGATGGCGCCGTTACCGACGTTGCCGGCACCTACGGCATGTTCCACGTCAAGGCGGATGGCACATTCACCTATGAACTGACCTCCGATCTGGATGCAGGTCAGACCTACACGGAAGTTCTCCGTTACTACAAGATCTCCGATGGCGAAGGCCACACGGACACTGCCAAGGTGACGCTCAACATCACCGGCACGGATGCTCATCCCGATATCGCTTAATCGGCGGCAAGTAGATTTAGTGAGACATGACGCCCGCCGCGCAATCGGCGGGCGTCTTGGTATCCGCCTGATTGACGCAAGTCCGCCGAGAGCCAATGGTCGGCAAAGCGGTATAATTCTTTTTAGCTAGTTCTTATAAACGCCGGGGTGGCGTAGTCTTGATGTTCGGAGGACACGCCGTGACCGAACACATCGAACCCAGGCAAGTCGAAACAGACGATCTGACGAAAGTCTGGTCCGTGACGGAGTTCTGCGCTCGTCACCGCATAGATGCCGAGGAACAAGCGCTGCTGCTCAAACTCTTCGGGCCGTTCGCGACCGCCTCCGAATTGCTTCACAATGCCAAGCGCGCGCCAAGGTTCAGATGAGGCCTCCTCCATTTCTTCAACGATCTTCTCATAAATCCCGGCAAGTCATTCGGTGAACGAGACGGCCCAAGATATCGCCTGATCGGGTGACGCTCGCTATCTTGCCTCTCCTTAGACATTTGGGCAGTAATCGAAATGGTGCGATCGTTGCATTTGGCGGAACCATCATCGTGAAAATGAGCGGCGCTGATATGGATCATGTCGATATCGTTGATGCTGTCTAGCAGGCGCCCGATGGCCGCGGCAGCTTTCTGATCCCCGGCCGCATGCGGGAAGATTTGAATGCGCTCTATCTTCAGCATTACACGAGCAACCCCTATGCCCGTGCATTCGAGAAGGTAAAGCCGGGCGAGATTGCAGTCGGCAATAGCTTGATCGATGCAGAGGCCGTAAGGCATTCCGCGTTTTACGCCGATATCTGCGAGCCATCCCCTGCGACCCGCAATTTGTCTTCGAGGCCCACTCCACGATCATTCAGATACGCAGGAGGGAGAGAAATTCCCTCCTCCGACCAAGCGGCCGCGAGCCACCCTCCCCCAATCTCGTATTCGCGTCTCACCGCGTCGTATAACCGCCGTCGATAACCAGCACTTCGCCGGTGACATAACTTGCCGCCGCCGAGCAGAGGAACAGGGCAGCGGCGGCCACCTCCTCCGGCTGCCCGACGCGCCCCATCGGGGTCATGCTGCGCCAGATCGGGAACCAGTCGGGATTGTCGATGCCGCCGCGCGACAGGTCGGTCTCGATATAGCCGGGGGCGATGGCGTTGACGCGGATATTCTCGGCGGCAACCTCGCTGGCAAGGCTCTTGGTCATCATGTGGACCGCCGCCTTCGAGGTATTATAGGCGACCTGGTTCTGCGGAATGTTGGACACGATGCCGGATATCGAGCCGATATTGAGTATGGCGCCGCCGCCCTGACGCCGCATCGGTGCGAGGGCGGCGCGGCAGGCGCGAAAGACGGCGTCAACATTGACGGTCATGATCTCGCGCCAGATGGCATCCGAGAATTCGCCGCTGTCGCCATGAATGGCGATGCCGGCATTGTTGACGAGGATGTCGAGCCGTCCCGCCCGTGAGAGGGTTTCAGTGACGAGTTCGTCGGCAGCGCTTTCCTTCATCAGGTCGGCGACGATGAAATCGCAATCGACGCCGGCCCTGGAGAGCCGGTCTTCCGCTGCTGCATTGCGGGTTCGGCCCGTGATGATGACTTTGGCGCCCGCTTCGCCGAGCGCCTCGGCGATCGCAAGCCCGATGCCGCGCGTGCCGCCGGTCACCAGTGCCACCTGTCCGTTCAGGCGAAATCTGTCGAAGATCATGGCCGTTTCCTCTTGAGTGGGGTTTCGCGAGTGTTGAAGGCGGATGCACTTTCGTCAGATGTCGGCGCTCTGCGGCAGGATAACGAGATCACGGATCGTAATGTTGCGTGGGCGCGTCAGCATGAAAAGCACGGCTTCGGCCACTTCGTTCGCCTCCATCAGGCCGCCCGCAGCGAGCGCCTCATCGAGCTTCTCCTGCGGCCAGTCGCTGAGAAGGGCTGTGACCACGGGGCCTGGAGCGACGGCGCCGACGCGCAAGCCATACTTGGCCACCTGCCGCCTCAACGTATGGACGAATGCCTGGACCGCGTGTTTGGAGGCCGTGTAGATCGGCTCCCAGACGACAGGGATCATGCCGGCAACGGAACTCGTCAGGATGATATCTCCGGTCTTGCGCTCGACCATATGCGGCAGAACGGCATGCACCGAGCGGAAGGCGGCGTTGACATTCAGATTGAGCATTCGGTCCCAGGCGTCGGGGTCGCCGCCCAGCACCTCGCCGCCGATATAGGAGCCGGCATTGGCGTGGAAGATGTCCAGCTGGCCGGCTTTTTCCAGAATCTCAGGCATCATTCGTTCGACGCTTTTCGGATCGGTGAGATCGATGACCAAGGGAATGGCGTTGGCGTCGAGTTTCGAGCAGATTTCCTTCAAGGCGTCTTCATTTCGGTCGACCAGCACGACCCGAGCGCCCGCGGCAAGCATGGTCTTGGCGCATTCAAGGCCGATACCCGACGCCGCTCCGGTGACGGCCGCGACTTTTCCAGACAGATCCTGTCCCATTTTCTTCCTCTGTTTTCCTGGTTGCTCTAAGCCCGGCCGTGCGAAATTCGCGATCGGCGTGCCAGCGAGTCGACGATGACGGCGACGGCAAGGACGGCGCCCGTGATCATGTATCGAAGCGACGATGACAGATCGAGAAGCGTCAGCCCGCTGGCAATCGACTGAATGACGATGATGCCGAGAAGGGCTGAATAGGCACTGCCTCGCCCCCCGAACAGGCTCGTGCCGCCGATGACCGCCGCAGCGATGGCGTTGAGATTGACGTCGCCGGTGCCGGCCTGTTGACTTGCAGTCGCCAGCCGGGCGGCAGAGAGAACGCCGCCGGTTGCCGCCAGCAGAGCGCACATGACGAAGGCGCTCGTGTAGATGCGCGAGACATTGATGCCGGAACGACGGGCAGCTTCCCTGTTTCCGCCGACGGCATGCATCGAGCGTCCCCATTTGGTGCGCGTCAGCGCATAATTCATGGCGGCGGTGAGCCCGACGAAAAGGCCGAACATCCATGGAATGCCGCGCGACTGGTTGAGATAGAACGCGACAGCTTCAAGGGCGAGTGTGATGATGACGGCGCGCAGAAGCAGCCCGCGGGCCGATTTCGCCGACAGTCCGGCCGCCCGCCGACGCGCCGAGGTGCGGTAGCTGGAGAAGAAGAAGGCAATGCCGGCAAGCGCCACCAGCAGATAGGCGACCGGGTCCGGCATGACCATGATCTGGCCGAAACTCACGAGCCAGGAACCATAGGGAAGATTTATCGAACCGGTTGCTCCGAGGATATAGAGCTGCAGGCCAAGAACCGCGAGCAACCCCGACAGCGTCGATACGAAGCTCGGCATGCCGAAGCGGTTGAAGAGAAACGCGTAGAGCGAGCCGATCAGGGCGCCGACGACCATGGCGGCGAGGATCGCCAGAACCACCGGCCAGCCCTGGTTGACCCAGAAGACGCCGACCAGCGCCGAGGCGAAGCCGCTGACGGAGCCGACGGAAAGGTCGATCTCACCCACCATCAGGATGCAGACGATGCCCAGCGAGATGACGCCAACCGTCGAGCAGTCGAACAGCATGTTGACCAGGTTGCTGCTCGAGAGAAACACCGGATTGAGCGCCTGGAATACGGTCCAGATGATCGCCAGGCCGACAATGACCGGCAGTGAACCGAGATCGCCGGAGCGGATGCGATCCCCAAAGGCGCGGATCGAGCCGGCAAGGCTGTCGTCGTGGTGCACTCTTTCGTCACGTCGGTCGAGGAGCGCAGGTGCTGCCGGTTCATTCTGGATGGTCTTCATCATGGCCTGCCCTCCTCGTTTTGTTGGCTTTGCGCCTTGCGGCGCATCGCGCGACGGGAGACGGAATTGTTGGATGCGCCGGTGATGGCGCTGACGAGCTGTTCGTTGGATGCGTCGGGCAGCATGGTGCCGTTGTTGCGACCGAGCCGAAGGACGACAATACGGTCCGCGACGGCGCGAACATCCTCCATATTGTGGCTGATCATGATGACGGCGAGGCCGCGCTCCCGCACGCGCTCGATGAGGTCAAGCACCTCGGCGGTCTGGGCGACGCCCAGTGCAGCTGTGGGTTCGTCGAGCATGATCAGTTTCGGCTGGAGCAGCAGCGATCGGGCGATCGCTACCGTCTGGCGCTGTCCGCCGGAGAGCGAGGCGACGGGTTCGCGCACGCTCGGAATGCGGGCCGAAAGCTCGTTCAAGAGCTTCCAGGCGGCGATCTCCATCGCGACTTCATCGAGCTGATAGGGGCTGAGCTCCTTGCCGAGAAAGATATTGGCGACGACGTCCAGATTTTCGCAAAGCGCCAAATCCTGGAAGACGGTTGCGATGCCGAGGTCGAGCGCAGCACTTGGGCTCGACAGGTTGACCGGCTTGTCCTCGAAGATGATCGTGCCCGAGCTTGGCTGGTGCACGCCGGCCAGGATCTTGACCAGCGTCGATTTGCCAGCGCCGTTATCGCCCACGAGCGCCACGACCTCGCCGGCATATACATCGAGTTCGATATCGGTGAGCGCCGACACTGCTCCGAAGTTCTTCGATATTCCACGCAGACTGAGGACAGGCTGACGGGAAGGGTCAGGAGTATGAGAGGTTTCAGACATTGCCTGGCCTTTCGAAAAAGCGAAAATCGGAAGCGCGACCGGTGGCCCAGCCGCGCTTTCCCTTGGCTCGATTACTTGGTGATGCCGAGCTTCTTGCAGCCGTCGGCATAGCGGCCGGTGCACAGTTCCTCGGCGGTGTTGATCTTCTTGTCGATGATCTCGGCCTTGAGGTTTTCGGCGGTAACGACAGCCGGTACGAAGAGCTGTGCGGGCGTGTCGTAGAGCGTCATTTCGGCCTTGATCGTTTCTCCGGCCAGGAGCTTCACGGCGACGTTGGCAGCGGCAGCGGCGACGATTTCGCTCGGCTTGGAGATCGTATTGTACTGATCCCCTGATATGATCAGCTGCAGCGCAGCGATCGTCGCATCATTGCCGGTCACCGGCGGCACCGGATCGACGCCAGCAGCCTTGAAGGCTGCAATGGCGCCGCCGCCGGTGCCGTCATTGGCAGCGACCACGCCGACGATCTGCTTGCCGAAGCGGGTGATCTGACCGCCTGCCCATTGCTGGGCGTTCGCGGGCTGCCAGTTCGGTGTATCGAATTCGGCAAGCGTCTTGTATCCGCCGCTCGCCAGGCCCTCATGAATGCCGTCCTTGATCAGCCCGGCCGCCGCATCGGTCGGCGAACCGTTGATCTGCAGAATGCCGCCGCCATCGGTCGGCACCTTCTGCGCCTTCAGATGCTGGACGAGCGATTCCGCAATCGCCTTGCCGATCGCCTTGTTGTCGAAGGAGACGTAGAAATCGGCCTTGCCCTTCGGAATGGGACGGTCATAGGCAATGACCTTGACACCCTGGCTCTGTGCGAGCTGGACGAGCGATGCGGCGGCCGCCGAATCCACCGGGTCGAGCACGATGACTTTGGCGCCCTGGGTGATCGCCGAATTGAACTGCTGCTGCTGTTTTGCGATATCGGCATCGGCGTTCTGATAGAGAACCTTGCACGAGGCGCAAAGCTTCTTCATTTCCGCGACGAAGCCCGGGTGGTCGTGCTCCTCGTAGCGGGTCGAGCCCTGGTCGGGCATGAGGAATGCCACTGTTGCATCCGAAACGGCCGTTTGCGCAAAGGCGGAAGTACCGCCGAGCAGGGACAGGACAAATACCGCGGCGCCTGCCGCCTGTGTTGAGAATTTCATCATTTCCATCTCCTCCCGTTGAAAAAATTATGTAGGTTCGTGATTGCACTGCCTGCTGTGGCCGTTCGGCTGAAGGAACGGTCGCGCCTGTCCCGGCGGTTTGACGTTTTTGAGGACAAGCGTATCTGATCACGAGCCGCTCATCGCGTGCCCCGCGTTCAAGTCAGTGTCAGTTTTCGTTCCTCCTCCTCGTCCTCCCTCGTCCCCTGGACGTGCTCGTTCGGCTCCTCTAGGCCGCCTTTGCCACGTTGATATTGTCACCCAACAACCGTCGGAAACGGGAAGGCGTCATGCCTTTTTCCGCGAGAAACTGCCGGTTGAAGTTAGACAGATTGTTGAAGCCGACCTCGAAGCAGATATCGGTGATCGATGCGTGGTCATCGCTCATCAGGATCTGGCAGGCGAGATTAATACGCAGGCGTTTCACATACTGTACCAGCGACATGCCGGTATGGCGTCGGAATGCGCGCGAAAAGGCGCCGGTCGACTGTTCGGCGATCGCCGCGAGATCAGCTTCGTCGAAGGATTTCGTCAGGTTCTCCCTGATATAGGCGAGCGCCTTGTTGATGCCGGCCGACATGTAGCCCGATGGATCGGGCAGATAGTTCGGGCTGGCGAGAAGCTGGGAATCCTGCGCCCGGCTGAGCAGGCCGATGATCATCATGAAGAGTTCGATACGACGCACGCCGTGTGCCTGCTGCACCTCGTTCATCAGGGGAGCAACCTGCCGGCTGGTATCGGCGCCGAAGAGCACGCCGCGCCGCGAGGCTTCGAGAACAGGATCGAAGGGACCGAGTTCGGCAAGCACCTTCATCGTGCCGCTGATGAAATTCTCGCTGAACTGGATGAGCTGGCATCGTAGCGGAATGCTCGATCCTTTCGGGACATCGCTGATCCAGTTATGGGGAAGATTAGGCCCGGCAAGCACAAGGTTTCCCGGTTCGAATTCGCCGATGAAGTCGCCGACGAAATAGCGTCCCGTTGTCGCCACGACGAGATGAAGTTCATATTCTGGGTGAAAATGCCAACGAACCGTATGATAGGGATAGCCGTGCGCCTTCGTTGCGAAAGATTCGCCGGGCCGGATCTGAATGACTTCCAAGTCAGGTTCCATTGTCTCCTCCTCCAAGGACGGTTCCAGGCCCGCCAGCCAAATTGCCTTTTTGGCTTTATTGTTGAAGGGGAGTGTAATGGGCTCATGTCACGCCCGCCACCACGATTCCCGGCTAAAACCGATACTTTTTTGACAATTGACGCCGCGCAGCCGGTGTAAAGACGACAGCAATTCGCATGCACATCGTCCAACGGTGTGCCTCAGGCCGCCAAGGCGGCAATCACGTTTCTGACCAGCGCAGAAGAGGATAGCCGGCTCGTGGCGCAGCTCGGAGCGCCGATCGCGCCGACGCGCACGGAAACGCCACCACGCGCATTGGCGATCGCAAACATCGACTCGTCGGTCAGATCATCGCCGATGGTAATCGGGGAGCGGTTCTTGAACGGGTCGGACTGGAAGAACCGCTCCAGCGCATCGCCCTTGCTCGACCGGGCCGGACGCAGCTCGAACACCATCTTGCCAAGCTGCAATGCCCAGTTCGGCCCGGCGAGCTCCGCATAGTGGTGCATGCGCTCTTCGAGCACCTTTTCATATTCGGGCGCCAGCCGGTAATGGGCGGCAACGGCCGCGCCCTTGTCCTCGATCAAGACGCCAGGATAGTGCTCGGCTTCTTCGGTCAGCGCATGCTTCAGCGCCTGAAATTCAGGTGTCGCCTCGATCGTCTGCATTCCAGCGGCGTTCCTGATTTCCGCGCCGTGCAGGCCGGCTGTCGGAAATGCAAAGGGCTTGAACAGCGCGTCTGCATAAGCAAGCGACCGTCCAGTGACGAGGGCCAAGGCGCCGCCGAGCTTGTTCGACAGGCGATGAAGTTGTCCGGGAAGCGCCTCCGGGACCTCGATCGCATCCGGTGTGGGCGCAAGATTGAGCAGCGTCCCGTCGATATCGAGAAACATCGCCCAGCGGTCCGGCTCCTCCAAGACCATTGAAAGCATTTCCTGAGTAGCGTCGTCGTCCTGCACGGCATTCTCCAAACTCTGCAATCATTGAAGCTAGGTCGCCAGTCGGCGAGGGCAAGGTGATTTTCAGAGTCCGGAACATCCAGAGGATAGTTCGCGTTGTATCTCGCCGCCCGTTTGAGCACTCGCGCCGTAGAAGGTACATTGATGGCCAAAAGCAGTTCCGATCCCCGTGATGAGGTCAATGCCCCGCTGGCACATGGCGCTTTAAACCTGCCACTGGTGACGATTGATGATTACAACAACGAACTGCGTGACAAGGATGGTTTCGTTGGCGACAACGCAAACAAGAAGACGTTCCAACAGAAGCTCGACGACTGGAGAAAACGCATCCGCAAGGTCGGAGACGACCCAATCGGCAAGACCGCGACGGAGAGACTCTCCAAGAAAAAAATCGACGCTATTTTGAAGGGCGATGATTTGGCGGCGGCGGCGTTGGTCATGGGGGCAGTGGAGGATTTTGCGCAAGACTTTGCCGATGTGATAGGCAAGTTTCTGAAGGACAAACGCTGGGGAAAGACAGAACGTATCGTCGTTGGCGGCGGCTTCCGTCGGAGCCACTTTGGCGAATTAACAATCGCCAGGACCATGGTCATTCTCAAAGCGGCCGGCGTCGACGTCGAAGTTGTGCCGATCGTTCACCACCCCGATGAGGCCGGACTGATCGGTGCGATCCACCTGATGCCGCGCTGGATGTTCAAAGGCCACGAGGCGATCCTCGCCGTCGATATCGGAGGCACGAACGTTCGCGCCGGCGTCGTTAATTTCGGAAAGGACGACGTGCCGAATTTTGCGGATGCAAGCGTCTGGGAATCCGCCATCTGGCGTCATGCCGACGATGAGCCAAGCCGCACCGCCACCATCGAGAAGTTGGCCGCAATGTTGCGGGATCTGATCGGCAAGGCCGAGAAGGCCAATCTCAAGCCGGCGCCGATCATCGCGATCGCATGCCCCGGCATCATCAAAGCCGATGGCTCCATCGAACGCGGCGGACAGAACCTGCCGGGCGGAAACTGGGAGAGCGACAGCTTCAACCTTCCCGCCGCACTGATGAAAGCCATTCCTGAGATCGGCGACGACAGCACATTCGTGATGATGCACAACGATGCCGTCGTGCAGGGATTGTCGCAGATTCCTTTTATGAACGACGTGTCGAGATGGGCGGTGCTGACCATCGGCACGGGGTTGGGCAATGCGCATTTTACCAATCGCGAGGGAACGAAGGCGCGGTAGTGGATTGCCTGCCTCGCGCAACTCTGCAGGCAAGGAACGCGGGATCGACCGCGATGCGGGCTCGGCCGCCGCCATGCCGCATTATGGTAAATAGCAGGTAAACAAGAAGGAATTTCGTAGACGGAAGCGAAATCGCCAATAGGTTCCGCTAGGAAGATGGCCGCTTTGCCGAACAGGAGTGAGATCTGGTTGATCAGGCTAGGGTCAAAACGTCTGCGATACCAACGTATGATCCCGACTGGCACTATCAATCTTACCCGCCACGACCTGATTCGCCTAGCATACGCTGTTGTGATCTTCGCGGGGGATGACACCGCCGAGATGTCGGAAACCTATTCGCGCACCACTGCCGGCATCTGATCGGACTGGTGTCATCGGCCCGGCCCGGTGATCGATCGGATCTCGGGACAAACGCCCCCCCACCTTTCAACGCCCCCTGCCCTCAGTATTCTGCCGACTTAGACGGGCAAGAAAATCCAGGCCACACCTCCCCTCCCCCGATAGCACGCAGCAACAACGCTCCGTGGAGTGAGCCTCACACCAGCATCTCAGAATTCCGGCGATGCCGCATGATCGGAGACAGCGCCGGTTCGCGGCAAAGATTCACCTTCGCATGTCAGGCCGCACCTGCGCGGCACTCTTCGATCTCCGCGGGTAGAAGCGATCCGAGACGGCGAGCGTCGCTGCCGAAGGCGCATTTCAGAGCGGCGCTTGAAGATGGAGGTCTCCCCTCCCCTTTCCAGCGCGGCATCGGAAAAGATGGTGATAACGCCGGCGGGCGGTTCTCGGCAGGTTCAAATTGCGCTTATTTCTACGGCTTCACGCAATCGATGCGCAGACGAAAGATGGATCATGAACTTCAAGGGAATAAGCGCTCCGCTCAATGCCGGCCGTCTCGAACAAATGCTGAGCCTTGCTCAGCCACGCCGCGTCGCCGAAACCCAAGACGCAAATGACAAAGCCTCCGGCAGCGAATCCGTCCGCGGGCTGGAGGTCGAAAGCCTGTGCCGTTCGTCTGCCTATAAATGAGAAACGGATTGCCTGATCCGGTATGCCCAAGCGGCGGATGTTGTCTTCCAATGAGTCGGTAATGGCGTTCTGCCGTGTTAAAATATGCTGAGATGCGCTAAGGGTGGCCGTCGATGGAGGCGGACATGGCGCCATTGTCAGCTGACAATGACGCTAAGATTCCGGAATTCCACATGATTTTTTCGTCGAATCCGGTTTGTTATCCATTGGCTAACCAAGAAATCGCTTGACGGAATCGGCAGACTCACGATCATTTGCGCAAAATGACCCGATTTATCAGGATTTGCGTGAATGCCGACCAAGGCCGCGATTGTTGAGAAAACCAAGAGAGCGAGTCGAGTCTCGATCGACGAGACGATCGCGCGGGACTCGACGATGCTCAGCAGCCAATTGCAGGTGCTGTTCGAGCGGTTGTTTTCGCCCGACGCCCGCAAATCGCTAAGGCGGTTCAGCAGCACCGAGACTGCCAAGCTGCTCGGCGTCACCGACAGCTATGTTCGCCACCTCGCCGCCCAGGTGGAAAGCATCAATCCCGAAAAGACGGCAGCCGGTCGACGGGTGTTCTCGCTTGAGGAAATTCATGCGATGCGCCACCATCTTGGGCGCACCAAACCCTCCTATCTGCCGATGCGCCGGCCGGGCGATCATCTCCAGGTGATCGCCGTCACCAATTTCAAAGGTGGCTCCGGCAAGACGACGACATCCATCCACCTGGCGCAGTTCCTGGCTCTTCGCGGCTACCGCGTGCTCGCCGTCGATCTCGATCCGCAGGCATCGATGTCGGCGATGCTCGGATATCAGCCCGAATTCGACGTCGGCGAAAACGAGACGCTTTACGGTGCCATCAAGTATGACGAAACGCGCCGCGACGTAGCCGACATCGTTCGCCAGACCTATTTTCCGGGGCTCGATCTCATTCCCGGCAATCTCGAACTGCACGAGTTCGAACACGATACTCCAAAGGCGCTCGCCGACACCAACCGCGACGACAAGGACATGTTCTTCATGCGGGTCGGCAATGCGCTGCATTCGCTGGAGCAGAGCTACGACGTGGTCATCATCGATTGCCCGCCGACCCTCGGCTTCCTGACACTGTCTGCCCTCTGCGCCGCCACCTCCGTCCTCATCACCGTCCATCCGCAGATGCTCGACGTCGCGTCGATGAACCAGTTCCTGACGATGACCTCCGACCTTCTGGCCGTGGTCAAGCAGGCAGGCGGCAATCTCGATTATGATTGGATGCGTTATCTGATCACCCGCTATGAGGCGAATGATGGACCGCAGGCGCAGATCGTCGCCTTCCTGCGCAGTCTGTTCGGCGAGCGCGTGCTGACCTCGATGATGGTCAAGTCGACAGCGGTCTCGGATGCGGGCCTGTCCAAGCAGACAATCTACGAGGCGGGACGCGAGACGATGCATCGCCAGACCTATGACCGCGGGGTGGAATCCGTCGACAGCGTCAATGCCGAGGTCGAGCAACTCATTCGCAGTGCATGGAGCAGGACATGAGCCCAAAAGGACGAGACATTCTGAAAAGCATGGTCGGCGGCGTCGAGCCGACACGGCCGGAGGTGCCGAGCGTGCAACAGCCGCATCGGCCATCGGGAGCGGTCAAGGCGATGAACCTGTCGCTTGGACGGCTGGGAGAGGAAGCAGCCGCCGCCAAGGCGCTGCGCGAATCGCTGGCCTCCGGCGACAAGGTACTGGAGATCGATCCGGCTACCGTCGAAATGTCTTTCATCCGCGATCGTATCCCGGTCGACAAGGATGCCGAGTTCGAGCGATTGAAGCAGTCCATCCAGGAAAGCGGACAGCAGGTTCCGATCCTGGTGCGGCCGGACCCGGCAAGGGCCGGGCACTACCAGGCCGCCTATGGCCACAGGCGCCTGCGGGCGGCAGCGGAGATCGGTGTTCCTGTTAAGGCCGTCGTGCGAAAGCTCACGGATGAAGAGCTGATCCTTGCACAGGGTCAGGAAAATGGCCCCCGTGTCGACTTGAGTTTTATCGAGCGGGCACTGTTTGCACGTCGCATGGATGAACATGGCTTCAGCCGCGACATGATTGCCAAGGCGCTGGCGACAGACAAGCCGGAAACGTCAAGGCTGCTGCAGGTGGCTCAGACGATCGACCCCGAGATCATTCTCGCCATCGGGCCGGCCCCCAAGGTCGGCCGTCCACGCTGGTTGGCGTTTGCCGAAAAATTCAGGGAGACAGGCGGACAGAAAAAGGCGCGGGCCGCCATCAGTGCCGCCGGTTTCGACGCGTTGGAGACCAACAGCCGCTTCGATGTCATCTGGAAGGCACTGGAGGAGAAGAGCGCACCGCAGCGGGCCGAGCAGACGCTCCGGACCCAAGGGGGCGCGCCGCTTGCTTTGGTGGCCCGCTCCGGCAAAACCTTTCGCATCACCGTCAGATCGGCGGCGTTTTCGGAATTCCTGGCTCAGCGGTTGGTAGGCCTCGCCGCCGAGTTCGAAGAGGAAAATGAGGGAAAATGAGGCAGTTAGACCGGTTGTCAGCTGACAATCCGGATAGGAGATAACGCGCAAAAGAAAAAAGCCCCCGAACGTCACCGTCACGGAAGCTTTCCTCGTAGTCTTGAACACCTCCGAGAATCGCACTTCCGAGAATCGCTGTCAAGAGTTTTTGGCGCCGTTTTGGTGAGCGGATTTCTTTTGCCTCGTTGAGGTGGAAGATATGGAAACCGGAAGTGTGACGACGCCCTTTGGGCGGCGGTCGATGACGCTCGGCATGCTCGCAAGCCAGGTCATGGCCGGAGAAATCAAACCGGATCAGTCGGTCGATAAGTGGAAATTGTTTCGCGCGCTGTGCGAAGCAAAGCCGCTGCTCGGCATCGGCGATCGGGCGCTTGCCGTGCTCAACGCTCTTTTGAGCTTCTATCCGAAGAATGAGCTGGCCCAGGGAAACGGCTTGATCGTCTTCCCGTCGAATATCCAGCTTTCGCTCAGAACGCATGGCATGGCCGAACAGACTGTGCGGCGTCATCTCGCCGCGCTCGTCGAGGCGGGTCTTCTGGTACGCAAGGATAGCCCCAACGGCAAGCGTTACGTCCGCAGGGACAGGGCAGGGGAGGTCGATGAGGCGTTCGGCTTCTCGCTGGCGCCACTGCTTGCCCGTGCCGAGGAGATCGAACAGCTCGCGGCCGAGGTTATGGCTGAGCGGCTGCATGTCCAGCGTCTGCGTGAACGCATCACCCTTTGCCGCCGTGACATTGCAAAACTGATCGAAGCGGCCGTTGAAGAAGAGATCCCTGGGGATTGGCAAGACCTATACCGCGAATTCCGGGACCTGATCGAAAGCCTGCCGCGATCGCCGACGACAGCGCAGCTTGAACTGTTGCTCGACGAATTGACGGCCCTGCGCACAGATATTCTTAACCGGCTGGAAAGTCGGGTTAAATCAGCAAAACAGCGCGGCAATGCCGATTATATCGAGCGTCACATACAGAATTCAAATCCCGAATCTAAATCTGAACTTGAACCAAGCTTCGAAACGAAGCAGGGCGCGATAGCTGAGCCAGACAACGACCGAGGGGCCGTGACGGCAGAGAAGGGAAGGGGTAAGGCAACCCATCCCTTCCATCAGATGGAGGAAGAGCAAAGTCGACGGCCGGGGGGCCGCAACGATGGTGGCGGACTGAAATCCTTCCCACTTGGCCTGGTTCTGCAGGCCTGCCCGGAAATCCTTGCCTATGGGCCGGATGGCGCAATCCGCAACTGGCGCGATCTGATGGCCGCAGCCGTCATCGTTCGATCGATGCTGGGCGTCAGTCCATCGGCCTACGAAGAGGCCGCCAATGTGATGGGTCCGGAAAACGCCGCGACCGTAATGGCATGCATCCTGGAGCGAGGCGGCCACATTAATTCGGCCGGTGGCTATCTTCGTGGCCTGACGCGGCGAAGCGAAAAGGGCGAATTCGCGATCGGCCCAATGCTGATGGCGCTTCTGCGGGCAAATGCGCCGGCCGGGCGGAAAGTTGGATAGGCCTTCGGCTCCGTGCGGGCGGCGCCGATAGATAGCTAAGCTCGGGCAAAACTCTGCAGGCTGCTACGAGATTATCCATCACGACGATGTCGCCGGGTTTGAGCACTGGTACGAGTTGCTGCTCGACATAGGCGCGAAAGCACTCACCGTTGATCGAGTCCATCGAAGACACAGGGTGCGGTGAGCCGATCGCAGCGCAACGCGCCGAGGAAAGTCAGGGTGCGCCAATGTCCGTGCGGGGCGAAGCTGCGCAGGCGTTTGCCCTTCGGCCCCCACCCTCGAAGCGGCGCCATGTTGGTCTTAATCCAGGTTTTATCGATGAAGACCAGCCGTCTTGGATCGAGGCCAGCCTGCCAGGATCGCCAGCGCTGTCGCCGTCGCGCGACGTCAGCGCGCGCCTGCTCAAGGGCGAACAGTGTTTTTTTTGAACCGCAATCCCTCACGCCGCAGGAACTGCCACACCGTATCGTGGGATAGCTTCACCCGTGACATCGATCGGGGCAGCGGAAAATCTTCTCGTGCCAAAAAGAGGCCGAAGAGGGTGCCATCCACCAAGCCGGCTGCGCCGGACGCAACAACGGGCGAAAAGCCATCGCGGCAGCGGCAGGGGAGGGGCTCATTCGCAGGCGGTAGGGCCTCAACTTCTGACTGCAGTCTCTCTTCCGCCATGATCACGCCGCCCGGACATCGGTTTGAGCGAAATCGTTGCCCTTGAACAGCAGCGGCTCGCCGGACGCTTTCGCCAGAGCATAGGCAAAGCAGTCGCCAAAGTTGAGACCGGCCTTGTGACGACCTTTTCCGAAATCGAGAAACGCCTGCCTTGCCAATTCGCCATGCTCGAGCGTGACAGGCTCGATGATGATGCCGGCGCGCCGGAAGAAGGCCTCGGCCTGGCGCATGCCGTCGGGGCCGAGCTGACCCTCGACCACCATCGACAACTCGACGTAATTGGCGACGCTGATCCGCGTGAGCTCCGCGTCATGGATGATCTTAACGAAACTCGCCGCCTCGGGCTCACGGTAGAGGATTGCGACCAGCGCCGAGGTATCGATGATCATTTCGGCAGGCCGTTCTCGTCGTAAAGGAACTCGGCATGGTCGACATAGGGGCGTTTGACGTGCGCTGCGGCGCGATCGGCGATCGCCAGGAGCTCCTCGACGCTGGCACGCCCCTTTCGCCGTTCGATCTTCGCGAACCGCTCGCGCAGCGCCTCGGTGACAACGCGGGTCATGCTTTCTCCCGTGGCGTGGGAGATCGCCTGCGCCAAGCGATGGGCTTCCGGATCCTTGATGCTGAGGCTCATTCCGATAACTTCTGTCTAGAAAAATAGCGTTCTTTCTAGATTTCTACGCGCAATCTTCTTCATTTTCAAGCCTGTCGAATAATGTCCGATAAATTACCGGACATTTAGATGGAGCCACCTAGAGCATTCGAGCAGCGCGACCGCTTCGCCGCGTAGCGTTGTTATAGTAGCTGGATGCCTGCTGCACAGAGCGGTGGCGCGATTGCTCCATGGCTTCAGGAAGCGGGATGCCGCGGTTCGCAGCCTCCGTCAGATAGCCCGACCGAAGGCCATGCGCCGAAAACTCCCCAGGCTCCAACCCAGCTGCTGCCACCCGCCGCTTGACGATATCGTTGACCGCTTTTGGGTCGAGCGCCCGTCGGGATACATTGCCCCAGCGATCGATCGCTCGAAACACGCTGCCGCCATCGACTTTTGCAGCCGTCAGCCAGGCGTTCAGCGCGTCCACCGGCCGGCCGGTCAGATAGACGACCTCGTCCTGGCTGGCACCGGAATTCTTGGTGCGGCCAAGATGGATGGCGAGCGAGGGGAGGGCGATGTCGTCCTCACCGGTGACCGGCGCCTCGACCGTCAGTTGCTCCCGGCGCAGACCCGCGACTTCGCTGCGACGACGACCGCCGGAGGCGAAGGCGACCATTAGGATCGCCCGATCGCGAACGTCGCGCAAACTGTCACTCCTGCAGGTCGCGAGCAGCCTGGCCAGCACCTCGCCGGTGACCGCCTTGGCGCTCTTGCGAAGACGTTGTCTTGGCGCGGCTCGGACCGCCAGCCGAATGGCTGATTTGAGGGCAGGGGAGGTGAAGGCGCCGTCGAGGCCGCGCCATTTGGTCAGCGTCGACCAGTTGGCGAGGCGCCGACGCACCGTGTCGGGTGCGTGTGGCCCCAGAGACCTCAGGAAGCCGCCATCGCGCAAGACGTCTTCGACATCGGCCGGCATGCCGTGCTCGGGGTCGTTTTCGCGCCGTTGCGGATCCCACAGATGGTGGGCGACAAATTTAAGCAGCAGCGCCTCCGCCGCTGGCCAGGGCAGGGCGCTACCCGTCGCCGCAAGCGACCAGGCTTCGAGATAGGCGAGGTCGGAGGTCAGTGCCCGCAGCGTGTTGTCGCCCATACCGGTATTGACGAGATGCCGCAGCGTCTCGACATCCTGGTCGGTCAACAGCTCGGCGAGCTTGTCACGGCGGTCGCTCGGCAGCACGGCTGCGATGGTGTCCAGGGCCTCGGCGCGGCTGGTGACGGATGCAGAATGTGTGACACTCATCGCGGCGCGCCGTCTGCGTCGTAGAAGTCATCGTGCGCGGACGTCAGATCCACGCCTTTCGGCCTGCCTGTCGCGGCAATAGCCCAGACATCATCGAGCGAAGAAGGTCTTCCGGCCTCGGCGATCCTGCTGGCTGAAGCGGCCGCTACCCCGTCGCCAAGGCTCTTCGTAGGCTGGTCAGATCCGAGAACAGGGCTCGAAGAAAACGCGGTGAGCCTTGCAACAGGTCGTCCGTCCCGGCACACATAGACCTCGTCCTGACAGGCCAATTCGATGAGCTCCTCCAAGCGTTCCGCGGCTTCCTCGACATCAGCGAATATCATCATCACCAACCTCCCTACCATACCCGTTCGTGCAGCACCGCATCGAAGGCGATGTCGAGCGACGCGAAGGTGCAATGTTCCAGTCGCGTCTGGGCGGCGAGAATGCGGTCCCCGGGATCACCGTGATCCCAGTCGAAGCTTGCCGCCAGTTCGGCGTGCAGATCGGTGACGGCAAGCGTCTGCAAGCCACTGGCCGCGATGGCAGCGCGCAGTTCCTGCGGCTTCAAGTCGAGCTTCTTCAGGCGTATCTTGTTGTCGAGTTCGTAGAAGGAGACGGCGCTGACGAGGACGGTGTTGGCCTTGTCCTCGATCAGCGATCGGGCCGTCGCCGAAAGCCGTTCACTGCCGATTGTCCACCAGTAGACAGCGTGGCTGTCGAGCAGAATCTTCATGGCTGGGACTGGCGGTCGAATGGACCACCCTGCCAGACGCCGACATCATCGTTCCAGTCGCCGGCGTCGATTGCCGCCTGCTCGGCATCGACCTCGTCGAACAGGTCGTCGGGCAGGCCGCGCTGGCGCAGCAAGCCGAAGGGGCGCTTGCCGCCATCGGCTGGGCCGATGCGGGCATAGATCTCGCTGCCTCGCATGATAATGATTTCTTCGCCCCGGTTGGCGCGCTCGAGCACCTCGGCGAAATTTTTCCGCGCTTCGCTGATCTTGTAGCTGGTCTGGGACATCGTGCGCTCCGATTTTGCCTCTCGCGCTGCACGATAGCACCGTAAACCCCTGCGTACAATCCATCTGTACGTATCACTTCCGATAATTGGTACTTATCGGAAGTGAGGCACAGCCTTGAGCAGACTATTCAGTAACGGATGCTAACTCTGAGATAGCGTCCGTTTAACAAATCATTTACCATGAATTCAATGTGTTATGATTTGTCTAACCTGCCCATCACTAGCCTGCTGCGGGTAAGTGGGGCAGATTTGTTGGCGGTGCCGGTTTGTCAGGCAATTGTGTCGCTGACCAGCTTCTATCATAATCCGCTTCGTCCTTGAAGAAGACTCCGTTTTGGGGTGGAGCCGTGCCATGACCGACATCGATATCGACGCGCTCAATGAGACCGAACTGCTGGCGTTGAACGAGCGTATCGTCGAACGGCTTCATCTTCTGCATCGGCAAAAGACAGATCAGGCATTGCAGCAGATCAAGATTGGCAGTGCCGTGATGTTCGACGCGCCCGACGGCAGAAAGATTACGGGTGTCGTCATCCGTCGCAATCGTAAAACCGTCACGATCCATACCGACGACGAGAGGCACTGGAACGTCTCACCGACGCTTGTCAGGCTGACCGGTCGGCATGCTCTGGATGAGGTGGCGTCCAAGGACGGGCGCGTGGTGCCATTTACGAAGCCCGGCAGCCGATAGCAGCGCTTAGGCTCTCGCCGCGATAAGGCCTGCCAATTGTGGAATGGCCTCGCCACCAATGCCGAGCCGGTCGCCAAGATAGTCGTAAAAGGAGATGCCGAGCTTCCGGCAAGTCTGCATCAGACCGAGCATGGTATCGCGTGCAATGCGACCGTCTCGGCTCATCGTGCCGCCAGAGATCTTTCGTTTGGTAACAAACGTCCGCAAAGCGCTCTCCGATGCGTTGGTGTGCAGCGGAATGTAGGGATAGTCGAGCACCTTCAGTAGCTCGTTCTTCCTTCGATGCAGCCGCTCGAGAAGCTTGTC
Source organism: Rhizobium acaciae (assembly GCF_025941625.1). Taxonomy (NCBI): domain Bacteria; kingdom Pseudomonadati; phylum Pseudomonadota; class Alphaproteobacteria; order Hyphomicrobiales; family Rhizobiaceae; genus Rhizobium; species Rhizobium acaciae. The sequence continues at coordinate 61,612 of NZ_JAPCZO010000014.1, read as the reverse complement.
GAGGGCCTCATAGCCGGTGCGCAGGGTGAAGATCCGATCGAACCGTCGTCGGAATGCGGGAGCGGACGCTGGGATAGGGTTCTGCTTGTAGGCTTTCAATGCCTTGTAGTATCGCCAGATAAGATCGCGAACGACTGTGGCCCATCGCTCCTCCTTTGCGATGGCCGGCATCAACTTTTGCACCAGACGTTCCGCATGGACCCAACACAGGGCGTGATTGCCGACGCGGAACTGGCCGGCATCGTCGGACACGATGACCATGTCACCCACCAGACCATGATGGCGGATGGCACCCCAGAGCCCGGCTTCGGCAAGCAGGCCAACGGCTTGCGTATCAAAGATGTCGACGCCCTTGCCAGCCAGATGTGTCATGAACGGAACCTGGTTGCAGAAGTGTTGCGGTTCAAAACTCCTCAGTCCGGCAGTCAACGGTGGGGCGCCATGGCGTGCTTCCAGATAGTCGAAGGCCGCGTCGTTCAGCACGTAGTCTTGGTAGTTGCCGCGTAGCAGCGACAGGAAATTCAGACGTGATTTCGATTTCGTGGTGCGGAAGACGCTAAAGTTCGGGTGCCGCCGATGTGTGTGGCGTAACCATTATTATGGGAATGCCGAGCGCCAGTGTCGTCAACCGTCACATAAGATGACGACACAAGACCGGCATGCAACACCGCCGCATCCTCGGCGGCAAAGCCATCCAGTTCCTTCGTCAAAAGCCGCACCACCTGACGTTTCGAGATATCGAGACCGATGTCGTTCAGCAAGGTTGTCAGCCGTCCAGTCGTTACCTGCCCTTGTGCATGGAGCATCAGGCAAAGCCGCCTGAGGTTGACGCCGTAACCACCGATGATCCCCTCCGGCAAGGGTGCGAGCACCGTCTTTCCATCCGGGGTCACCCAGCATTCGCGACGGTAATGAACAAGCTCCGCCCTCACCACCAGTTCGCGAACATAGACGCTTCGGTATCCCTTGAAGCGCGACCCGGCTGGAGCATCGACGCGCAGGACTTCCTGCCGGCTCACCTGCTTCACATCCATCTTTGGGCCACGCCGCTTTTTCTTCGATACCGAAATGTCGCCGGGCTTGATGTCGGTTGCCTTTTCCATGCCGGAGGAGCGAAACGGTGGCCGAGGTGGCAGGTTCTTCAGCCGGGCGATCTCGTCGCGCAGCAGCTGGTTCTCGACCTTCAGGCGCGTGTTCTCCAGCCGAAGGGCGGCGTTTTCTTCGCGCAGTTGGGCGGTCTCGGCCTCAAGCTTCTCAAGTCGGGCTTCCGCCTGCTGCGACCTATCCAGCAAACCCGTCACCAGACTGCGCAACGCATTCAGTGAAAGCGTGTCGGCATGCTCGGGGGAGGGGAGCCGTCTCTTCATGGCAGAATCGAATCATGATTTGCCCCAGCGAGAGAATCCCTCAGCTGACAATCAACTCTCAAAGCGCAGAGTTATGCACACTTCTATGCCCGCTCAGCAAAACGCTGCCACCGATTTTGCCCCACGTACCTGCTGCGGCCGATTTCCGACGTCGCATCCATTTTGGTGCGCCTGGGTGAGCGCATTATTCGCTCGCCGGTCGGCGCCGGATGGATCGAGCGCATGCATTTTGGCGACGCCTGCGCCTCGCTGTGGATCGACGGTGAGCTCGTGCATCTCGAGGACCTGGTGCTGCACGACGCCCACGCGGATATCCGCATGCCCAGCCACGAGCTGACGATTGCGCGCGACGTGCTCAGGACACGTCGCCGGATCGCCGCCCATCCCCCCGGATGGGCGCTCAGTCCGGCGGGGCTGCAAAGCCTGCGCAGGCAGGAGGCGGACATCGCCGCGGACGGTGGCAAATCCGATGGCGTTGTCTCGACGGTTCGGAGCACAGCTTTGTTGGAAACTGCCGGGGGAGGGGAAGTGCATTCTTCCACGGCCGAGCACGATGATCCGCCGTCCGTGCAGCTCGCGGATATCGACGCCTTGCTGGCGCACTCGGAAGCGGTGATCGCCGAAGCCAAGGCGCCCGGCCGAAACGGCGAAGGAGAAAACGAGGAACTTGACCACGACCGCAGACCCGAAACATACCTAACAGGCGGGTCAATTCTCGGTGGAAACGCCGGGTCAGTTCTCAGTGGCAATCAACACCATGTTGGTCTTGTGAGCCCCGGTAGCGCCTCTGCATGCAAGCGCCCGGGGCATTGCTATTCCAGCCCAGACCCACTACTGTCGTGCATATGGCACCTTGATGTCGCCAGATGTCGTGCTGGTGTCGCCTCCATTTCATGGTAGTGTCGCCTTCATGACGTCGGCGCAATTTAGAAAGGCATCCATGATCTCACCATCAATGAAACGGAGGCCGAACATGGCGCTTGATGGTGAAAAGGTGAGGCAGCTGCGGCTGGCCAAAGGTATATCGCAGGAACGCCTGGCCCTGCTATGTAATGTCAACAAGCGTACTGTTCAACGGGCCGAGACAGGTGCTTCGGTTGCGTTGGAAACGGCGGCCTTTATCGCCGAGGCCTTGAGTGTACCCGCCCTTTCGCTTCGCGCGCTGCAGCAGATCCAGACCAATCCCGAACAGAGGGCGGCGGGTGAGGTCATTCTCGTTCCGGTCAATTCGGGGCGCAGGATCGTCGATGCGATCAGATTGAGCTTTGAAACGAAGCTGACGTTTGAAGTCGAGCCGACCAGGGACAACGTCAATCTCCTCGGGAAGATTGCGGAGCTGCTCGAGCCCATGGTTCCGAACATATGGGCTGATCCTCATGACGAATATAACCCGACCTACGCGGAAGTCATTCAGAAGCAAGCGGACGTCAACGAGATCCTTCCCACGCTCGCTGCGATCGGTATCAACGTATTTCTGGGAGCCTACACCGCCTCACGCCAGCATCCGCGCTATGATATGGATGAAGGCCACAAGTATGTGACCGACCGGACGCCGTTCGAACCTGCTGAAATTGTCCTGGTGGTCATCAGCGACACCACGGCAAGCCATCTGGTGCGCCGGCCGGCTGACATGGTGGACGACATACCCTTTTAAAAAGCCAAAAGCCGCTTCGGATTGCTCCTCTGCGGCTCTTGGACTAACAGCATAGCTGCTAGTGGTCTCAGTCACTATATGGGACAGAACACCAATCCTGTCAAAGGTTGCCCCCTCTCCCGGACCCTCTCCATTCGAGCACAGGGGAGCACGTACTAGCACTCAGGGATAACAGGATAACACGGGAGCACAGGAAATTTCCTGTAACCGACTGGAAAACCTTGCTTTCCCTTCCTATCTCAACGTCTCAATACCTCTGACTTGACGATATATCGGCAAAAGATTATCCATGAATGGGCGATATATGCGGAATCAAAAACGCTGAGACGATAACTAAGTACTTGAAATTACTACATAAAATAATTATATCTAGGCTGCGAAATTTATTGAAAGGAATATCATATGGCGCCCGCCGTTAAGAAGAAGATCGAAGAGAAGCAGGCCGAGCTGCGCCAGCAGGTGTTCGGTACGGTCGACCCGACCGATGTCTGGAACCGGAAGACCGCCAAGGGCTTCACGACCATCCCCCGCACCATGCCGCTCCTCGGATCCATCATGGATGCCCTCTCGGGGAAGGGCAAGCCTGTTTCGTCGACTTACCTCGAGCTGTGGTGCCGGAGCAACGACGACGGCTTCGTGACACTCAGCAAGCAGCAGGAAATCGCGTTTGCCTCGGGGTTCTCGGGGCTGCGCGGCGTCTCGACCTGGAAGGAACGCGTGCGCAAGCTCGAGGAACTTGGTTTCATCGCGACCAAGCCCGGTGTGTCGGGAAGCCTTCACTATGTGCAGATCTGGAACCCCTATCTCGTTGTCAGCCAGCACAAGACCAACGGCACGGAAGGTTTTCCGGCAGACCGTTTTCACGCCCTCTACGAGCGGATGTTGGAGATCGGCGCAACGGATCTGGAGATCTGACCGTGCGCGCCATCTTCTATATCGACGGATTCAACTTCTACCACGCGCGCCTCCGCAAGAACCGCCAGTTCCGTTGGCTGAACGTTCATGCGTTGGCACAGGCACTTGCCACGGCCGACGATCCGAACACCACCATTGACTTGGTCAACTTCTATACCGCTTACGTGTCGGGCAAGATCGATCCGGCTGCTGTGGGCAAGCAGCAAGCCTATCTGGCTGCGCTGAAGTCGACGGGCGCCATTGCGATCCATTCGGGGAATTTCACCATCAGCAATAGGTGGGTCAAGCTCGTCCACCCGCCGATGGCAAAGCCTGACGGCTACGTTTGGCCTCAACCCTATCCGGAATTCGTGTATGTCGCCACGCCGCAGGAGAAGGGAACGGACGTCAAGCTGGGTGTCCACCTGGTGCGGGACGCGTTCCAGAACGCCTTTGATGTGGCTTATGTGCTCACCAACGATACAGACCTGGTCGAACCGATCCGGATCGCGACTGAAGAGCTGGGCAAGACGGTCGTGGTCGTCGCTCCGGTGCTGCCGCAGCAGGCCAATCGTCCGGTGCCGGCGCCGTCGTTGACAAAGGTGGCTTCTAGGATTGCCTACATCACCGACGCTGACCTCGCGGCAGCGCAGTTCGCCGATCCTCTGCCGCGCGACAAGATGAAGCCTCTTACCAAGCCGGCGGACTGGGTTTAGGCGGGGTCTACGGGAATAGCTCGCGGACCGATATGCACACATGGCCCGTCTCTACAGCATGACGGGCCTTGCGCGAGATCACCTGATCGAGCGCCAGCCCACGGCTCAATGTCTCGTGGAGATCATAACCGTTCATGCAGATCAGGCTTGTTTTTCCGCGACTAAACGCATCCAGCCCGTCCGGACTGAAGCCGGTGTAGCTGATAAAAAGCCCGCGCGACCAAGTCGGACGGCTGCTGAGTTTGCCATTCAGGATATGAAGATCCGCCGCCGGCGTCAGTCCATTATGCCACTTCGCCTCGAGTAAGTAGGTATCGGCGCCGAGTTCAAAGCTCCCGTCGATCTGTTCGCCAGTTCGGGGCTTGAACGACGCGCGTGACATCAGGCCATAAGCGTCAAAGAGGGCATGGAGGAATTTCTCAAACGCATATCCGCGCTCCTGCGGCTGCAGGGCGGCAAGGTCGCGCAACTGGCCGGCAAGCTCTGCCAACTTGGCGGGGTCGGCGGCATGGGGTTGGTTCCGTGGAGACGGGGTAGGGGTGGCGGGTGAACCTGTCAGCGTGGCGAGGAAGGCAGGATCCAGCAGATCCGGGATCTTGAATCCTACGCCGGGCAATAAGGTGTTGAGCTGATCGATCTCGGCCCGTGTCAAGGGCTCGCGCCGGCCGCGCCACGTCATCGACTGGGTGACGATCTCGAGGATGAGGGGGCAAAATAGATTACGGTGATGTTCCAAGGTCAGCGTAAGCAGGCGTGTGAGTGCCGGCGATTTGCTGCCCGGCTGCCAGAATTCGCCTACGCCGACCTTTTGCGCGGCCAATGGGAACGCGGTCGCATTGTTGCCGCTTCCGGGCAGAAACTCATAAAGCAGCTGCGCGAGTGAGGCGACGGTACTGGCCTCCTTGAGATTTAGCTTCATCGGGGCTTCATGACCTTGTTCCAGTCGATGGAGTGACCGGCGGCTTCAAGCTCGCGGGCCAAACTTGCCCTCCAACCGCCATTGTCGTCCATAGGCTCCCATACGACGCCGGCGAAGTCGCTGGGGATCTCGACTTGCCCCCGTTTCAGCGCACACACATTTTCACGTCCAAGATGCGCCATAAAGTACCCCAGCTCGAGCAGTACGTTCTGCCGGGCACGGGGCTCCGGTGTACCGCCTTTGACGCATCCTTCATCGTCGGGGGTCAGCAGGATCACGGCGAAGCTCACGTCGTGATTGGCTTCAATCTTCTCGATGATGGTCCGGCTGCGGTTGGCCTGTTCGTGAAGAATGACGGGATCGAAACCGATCTTTTCGAGGAACCGGGCGACGGCCTCGCGGGCCTCGCCGTCGTGGCCATGAACCACAAACACCCGATTGGTGAGAGGACGGACGATTTTGGCCATGGTTTGTCCCTGAGAGAGAACATATGTCTTATAGTCACGGTTGAACGGAACGATGACCTGACGGGTCACAGCGTGGACGTTCTTCATGATGCTGCTGCCGGCGTAGAAATAGGTATGTCCAAAATCGGCCATCTCATGCGCATTCTCCGCGAAGCGGAAAATCAACAGCAGCGTCAGACCAAGCACCTTTTCATGCTCGTCGGGCCATGTGACGCTGTCGCTACCCATCATGGAGCCGCTGCGCTCTTGGCCGGCAAGGAATGCCTCGAGATCCAGACCTTCCATCAATTGGGCATTGGCCTGTTCAAGATCGGGGCTGCGAAGCAGACGCGCCAATGTCTTGAGAGGCCGATCGTAGCTTTGAAGCTGGGCATTCTGCAGATCAAGGACGGCGTTGTTGATCTCGGCAAACAGGTCACTGTAATTCGGCATTATGCGTTATCACGTGCTGCGCGTGCTTCAGCCGCCTTGTCGAGAATAGCCTGTCGATAGGTGTCCTTCATCTGCTCGATGATTGAGGCGGCCATAGAATTTGAGGCATAGTGGCCGGCCTTCTGATCGATCATATTCTCGACGTCACTGATTGCACTCTCAATGCTTGCCGGATCACTCGGATCGAATTTGACCTGGCCAATTTCGCCGTCCAGCCCGCCGATCACCCGCTGCAGCTGGTCTAGCTCCTTCGTGATTTTGTCTAACCCGGTGATTTTAAACATGGTTTTCCTCCTGGCCGTCGCCCGATACTACATTACATAGTAGTGGCCTTCAAAGACCTTCGCGCAATGTCCCCATGTTGCTTAGGAAATTTCCCGCAGACTTAGATCAAGATCCGTTCGACTTCATCGAGGCTCACCTCGTCACTGCGGCGATCGTAGAGCTGGGTGGTACGAGTCGACGAATGATTAGCGATGTTGGCAGCTTTCTCGAGCGTGCCGCCGTTCTTGAGATAGGCAGTGATACCGGTGGCCCTGAATGTGTGATTGCACACGGCTGTACTGATTCCGGACGCCGTCGCCCGGCGCCGGATCATCATGTAAGCGTTGGCCTGGGGGAGGGCATTGCCAGACAGCTGGTCGGTGCCCCGCTTGAACGTCTGGAACAATGGCGCTCGCGGCGTGTCCTTCAGACCCGCCGCCGCAATATAGTCGTCGAGGTAGCTTTCCAGCGTATGGTGGCAGGGCAGTTCGACCTGCTTGCCGCCCTTTTCATGCAGCCGCACCCAAAGACGGCAGCTCTGCGGGTAGACGTCCTGCACCTCCATGCTCGAGGCGGCGCCGATCCGCGCAAAGGTGTAGGTCATCAGCCCGATAAAGCCCGATCACGCTTGCCGATCAGGGTATCGGCCGGGATGCTGTCGAGCAGCTGGCGGGCCTCTTCCGGCGCCAGCACCGGCGTCTTGCCGCGTTTGCGCGAATGTTTCGGGCCGCGGACGGAATGGGCCGGGTTGGACTGCATGACATGGCCGATCACCAGCCAGTCGAACTGGTGCCGCACGGCGGCCAGGCGCTGCTTGGCCGTCGGCGCGGCGTGGCTCCTGGTCAGCTCCTCGACCCAGCCGGCGACGTGGATGGGCGTGATGGCGTCCAGCAATCGGGCGCCGCTCTGTTCGCACCAGCGCAGGAATTCCACCGCCGCCTTCGTATAGGAGCGGCGGGTGTTGGCATTGCGGATCTGCGCGGCGAAGAATTCCAAAAACTTCAGCCGGCTGGATTCCGGCAAGGCCTCCACTATGGCGGGAAGCGGGCCCCCTTGGGAAAGACGAGCTGATTCATAGTGGGTCGTCCGGATCTGTTGGCTGATTGACCCATTCCGGCTCGAACGCCGGCGCCGGGCAGTTTCCCTGGCAGAGGATCTCGAGCTTGGGGGTCCTTATGCGGAAAAACGTTGCGTCATCTCCCAGATGCGGAATGAATCGGCGACGAAAATTGCCCTCGACCGGCGTGATGTCGACGAGCTCTCCATGCGGATCGCGCAAAACGGAATGTGCAGTGTAGCCGCGAAGATCTCCGCAGCCGATATGGGCCAGCCATCCGCGCACCACGGCATAGCCCTCATGATGGGCGACCCAGTAATCCACATTGGCGTGACACTCGGCCACCTTCGGCGTCCAGTCTCCGATCGACGCGTCGGGCTCGTATCGGACTTCGACCGCCGACCCGCTGCGAGCGCAAATATCGCGTTCGTAGTCATCCCGCTCCATGATGGCAGGCAAACCTGGAGAACACACAGCTGGCTCGCTCATGGCTGACCCCGAAAGTTCAAGACCGATGCCCGGACGTATTGCGGGATGTTGAGGTAGGCCACCCAAGCTTGCTTGCCTTTGTGGCCGCGCAGTTTCACCTCGCTGGTCAGCGGGTTTTCCGCCGGGTTGCCGCAGTCGGGAACAATGTGGATCGCGTGGACGATCTTGTTGCAGGCTTCCCGGAAGCTGAGTTTTTGCGAGCCTTTGTCCTCGAGCACGTCCGGCTGCAGCTCGCCGCATGCGGCATCGGCAATTTTACGCGCTTCGTCCGCGGCGCCCGTATGCTCCAGCTGGATCCGGTTGGCGATCGCCGTGCCGATCAGCAGATGGATGATCTCGTCGACGAACAGGTCGTTGCGCATCAGCCGGAGCGGATCCTTCCGGTCGGCGCCGGCCAGGTCGAAAATCCGCTCGTCGCCGGCGAACAGCAAAAACAGCCGGTAGACGTCTCTCAAGGCGATCGCGGCGTTCAGTTCGAAATTGTTGCGGCCGTTCGGAACCATACCCTCTCTTCCTATCTATGATTGGGATTGCGGATCTGCACCGTGAAGAATTCCATAAACCTTAGTCGCGCAGGTTCGCTCGCAACAAGGGCGAAGGGCAAGACGGCCCGCGTGACCAAGTCCACGCTCATGAGCCTTTCGTAAGAAATCCTGCCGCCACGGCAGCTTTTTCCAACTGATCGCCAATATCCAGAAGCTCTTTTAGGGCTTGAAGGTGATTGTCGGAAATCACCTTGTCCAGCTCGCTATTGCTGACCCCATAGATGGCGCGGAGCGCAGCACGATCAGACATCTGGTCTGCAATCCGCTGCAGTCGTTCGCCAGCGGCTGCGCTTCTGGCGAGAAGGTCTTCAATCTGGCTCAAATGATCCTCCCTCTATCAATGATAAAGGACATTATCACAGATAATCAGTGCGTTGGGACCAATTACCCATCCGGGTCTTCGGTTCGAATCCGTTCAAGCTGCACAGGTCCCCAGGTATGCTCGGTGGGGCGCGTGAAGATCATCGTCGGAAAAAAGTCAAAGACCTCCCTGTCTCCGTAGAGGTGGCTCAGATATTGCACATTGCTTTCGATCAGATCAGGCAGACCGTGATCGAGCGGCCTTGGATAGATGCGCGACAGCACCGAAATTGGAATCCTGATCTTGTTTGAATGCTCGAACGCCCGCAGCCTGTCCTGATAGGCCGCAACGCGCATATCGGCGATCTCGGCGCGCGCTTAAAAGCTCGGCGGCCGATGCCGGGAGGCGCCCCGAGGGCCGCTTAACCTCGTCCAGTTCCTCTGCTGACAATCCGGTGGCGGCTTCGAGCCGCTCGGCGGAGCTGCGCGTCGTAGCTTCCTGCTTCCATCTCCAAGGCAACCATCGCGTCCCGGTCGGCATCGCTTCCGCTTCTCGCAAAGGCGCGTCTGGCAGAGGCAATCTTCGGAGCAGCGGATCCGTCGTCGCTCGCACCTGGTCGATCTCTGCCAGCACCCCTCAAAAATTCCTCCCGCATATTGAATTCTGCTCCAATTCTTATGATGAAATGCCGGTTGGGCCTGCCGCATGAAGCAGCGCGAACCCGATATAAATCATGAAAATCAGCACATGCCGTCTCGCCGCGCAGTCGGCCCATCCCCTGCCGGGTATGTAGTCGAGATGCGCCAGTGCCAGAGATAGATAGAAAAGAGCCGTCATTGCAAACTCCATTTGCCGGTTGCAATATCAAGGGCGCCAGAACGACGGATTTCGTGAAAGAGAGAAAAATAATTAGGAGCGCCCGCAAAAAACGCTGCAGCGGTCCTTACTCTGTGACCGCAGCCGACGAGTGAGCGCTAATGGGAAAACGTTTCGATTTTCATGAGAAGGTGAAGGCGCTGGACCGCGGCCAGATCCTCCTGACGACCAAGCGCTGGCAACTCTGGATGCAGAAGATCGTACGCCACAGCCGGACCGCCAAGATGGTCGATGCGCGCGACGTGATTTCCTCGACCTATGTCAGGCTTCTTGAAGAGGATTTGGCCTCGCCGCCGGCAGAGGATTACGATCTCGACGAGCGCTTCCGCAAAGCAGCGATGACGGTATTCCGCTCCAGGTGCCGGCAGAACCGGCGCGAGGTCGGGCGGGAAACCAGCGAGGACGTCCTTCTTTTCATGGAAGGCGCAATCTCCGAGGGCCTGCCCGATCTTCTGCCTCGCGATTTTCAAAAGATCTATCCGGTCGTCCGAGCCCAGCTCGATGAGATCACCAGGCGTTACGGCGACCTTTTTCTCGAAGCTCTGGCCCTCGGTCTGTCGACGATCAATATCGCCGAGATGCTCGGCGTGGCATCGCACGATATCTATTCGGCCCGCCAGAAACTGTCCCGGCGGCTGAGGCTCGAATTGCAGGAGATTGCCAATGACCGATAAGAGGAAGACGTCCCCGTCGGCACATTTCCGCTTGCCGACAGACGCCGAAATGGAAGACATCTGGTCTGCGGTCAAGGACCTCTCGACACGGGAAGTCGATGCCGGCCTCCTCGACTTCGGCTATTCGCCGTCCGAGCTTGAGGCATGGCCTGCCGAGCTTCTTGCCTATCCCGGCAGAACGAGGCCGGGCTTGGCCGGTGCCCGCCCCCTTCGTGCTCTCTTCGTCGCCGACGATGGCCCCGCTTCGGGTGCGATCGGACTGATGCTCAAGATCGAGGGCCTTCACCTCTTCACCGCCGATCGCGGCGAGGATGGCATCGATCTCGGCAAATTATACGACTACGACATCATCCTTCTCGATCTGGACATTTCCGACATGTCCGGAATTGACGTCTTGCGGGTGCTGCGGCTTGCCGGGGTCAGGACGCCGGTTCTCATCCTTTCCGATCGCGAAGTCACGGAGGACGAGGTCCGCGGCCTGGATTTCGGTGCCGACGATTTCATGCTCAAGCCATTCCACAAGGACGAACTTGTCGCCCGCGTCCACGCCATCATCCGCCGTTCGCTCGGCCCGTCTCGATCGATCGTGACCGGCAGGCTCACCGTCAATCTCGGTACCGGGACAGCGGACGTCGGCGGCCGGCCCGTCCATCTGACCCGAAAGGAGTTTCAGCTCCTGGAGCTGCTTTCGCTACACAAGGGTCGCGCGCTGACGAGAGAGATGTTCCTGCATCATCTCTATCGCGGCAAGGACGAACCTGAGCCGGAAATCATCGACGTCTTCATCTCCAAGCTGCGTAAGAAGCTCGCAAGTGCGGATAGCGGCGGCGGCAATTATATCGCCACGGTCATCGGTGAAGGCTATACGCTTGTCGAGCCGGGCCATGGGGATGCGATCTACAAGATCGCCTGAGGGGCAAGCGAAACTGCCGGCGCGAACGGCCATGGAAGCGTCCGCCGGACAATGTTCCTGTGAATAAGCTGAGCAGTGCCTGCTCAGGGCGCAGTGCGATCGTCTATGCTTTTTTCGATGTCAGCCGAGTCTTACATTGACCGTACCCTGCTGCTTGATGGTCGGCCGATCACCGAGACCGACCTGCTTGACCTGAACGCGACCATCATCGTTCTTGCCGAGCCCGGCGCCGGCAAGACCGAGCTACTGAAAAGCCTCGCACGGCAGACGGGGACCCGCCGGTATCGCGCCTCTCTCCTCTCGTTGAGACACGACCTGCCGGCTGGCGACACGATCATCCTCGATGGTCTCGACGAAGTCGCCAGGGGCGGAGCGCTGGCGACTGATCAGCTCATCCAGCGTGCGGCCGAGACAGGGGCAAAGCGGGCGATCTTCGCAAGCCGGTCCGGGGAATGGGAGGCGTCCAGCACGCGCTCCGTCAAGGAGTGTTTCGGCGATGACGTCAAGACCGTCAGGCTTTGTCCCTTTGAGGAGCCCGAACAACGGCTGATTTTCGAGAAACATCTGCCGGGGGAGAGCTTTGCCGCGTTCCACCGGGAGGTCGCTCGCTTCGAGCTGACGCCGCTGATGGGTAATCCGGAATTCATCAAGCTTTTTGCCGACGCCTATATTGAGAACGGCCGGCGCTTCGAGACGAAACGCAAGATCTTCTTTGACGCGGTCCGACGGCTGGCCTCCGAAAGCAATCTCGATATTGCGAGCAGGGATCGGCCGCCGATCGATAAGATCATCGCGCTTGCCGGCGAGCTGTTTGCCAAGCTGCTTCTATCGGGCGCGATCGGGGTTTCTGTTGCGGAAAATATCGGCGACGCGACAATCTTCCCGCATCTCGCTTCGATGCTGGCGGCCGAGGCCCGCACGCTGGCCTATCTCGTCGATACACGGCTTTTCAAACCCGACGAAAGTGAGGGGCTGCATGAACCCGTCCATCGCATCGTCGCAGAATTCTGCGCCGCCAACTACCTCGTAAAGCGCATCGAGGGCTCGCAGGACGGATTGTCGTTGAAGCGCTGCCTCGCCGTGCTTGCCCCGAACTCGGTGGTTCGCACCGAACTGCGTGGGCTGCTCGGGTGGATGGCATCGCTCGGAGGGCCAGCAATCCAGGCGGCCGCCATCGCGCTCGACCCCTATGCGGTTCTCGCCAACGGCGATCCCTCGCAGCTGTCTGCCATATCGAAGCCGCTGCTTGTCGAGACGCTCGACCGGCTTGCAAAGACCGATCCCTTTTTCCGCCAGTCCGATTTCGGGCGCTCGTTCAGCATGGCCGGCTTCTTCAACGCCGACACGGTCGATCTTGTGAGAAGCATCTTGGGCACCCCCGACGACGGGTCGCATCTCCACAGCCTGATGCTCGAGCTTCTCGCGGGCTCATCCGCCGCAATGCTAGTAGCCGAGTTGCGGCACATGATGCTGACAGCCTCGACGGAGCGCGACCATAGGACGCTTGCCTATCGCGCGCTTGCCTCCATCAGCCACTACGATCCGATCGAGGATTTTTCACTCCTTGTGTCGGAAGCCGAAGCTGCCGCGCTCGATATTGCTGTGGAAATGGTGCTGGTCCATGGCGTCGCAACATTAGGACGCGACCGCGTGCTCGCGCTGCTCAGAAGCCTGGCCGTGTACAGAAACCGGCCAAGCCGTCGGCGGGACTTCGATGCGATGTGGCTCTATCGGGAGCTGTTTGGCTCTTTCAGGGCTGGCGAGGCAAGCTGGTATCTCGACAATCTCACCCATGACATGCGCTGTGTTTGCGGCGACGATGGGCGGCAATTCTGCCGCTGCAGGATTGGTCTCAGCAAGGTCTGCGGCCAGCTTATTGATCGCTATTTCGAGACTTCATCTGAACCGCACGACGCGACCCGACTCTGGGGCTGGATATCGCCGCTGTTTTTCGAGAACGCCCGCTCGGGCAGGGATAGCGCGGCGATCCTACATCTCAAGGCCAATGACGCCCTGCGGCAGGATCTGCAGAAAATCGCGATCGGCACGCTCCGGACGCCCGACGAGATTATGGAGATACACCACACCGTTCTGGGCCAGCACGTCCATGCCGGCCTGATTATGCTGCCAGCCGACTATCCAGCCATGGCCAACCACGCGGTAGCAACGAAAAATATCGCGCTTTGGTCTACCCTTTTGCCATGGCCGACAACGGGGCACGAACATTCATGGCGCTGGGAATTGCGGGCAGAGATGCGCCGCCAGGCTGCTGTCGATCCTGCCCTGCTTCGTTCCTGGTTTGACGAGCGTCGGCGGTGGCAACGATGGCGCAATGTCGAAAAGCGCGGCCTGAAACGACGGCGCGAGAAAAAGCAAGAAGGAGTCATCGAGGCGAACCGCGCCTTCAGCAGAAGGAATGCGGAGGCGATCGTCGCCGGTCAATTCCCCTACCACCTTTTCACGCTCGCCGATTATTATCTTCGTTATCCAGACGATATGGCGGAACTTGCCGCAGAGCCCGATCTTGCTCAGCGTGCTCTTCGCGCCTTCGTCGCAAGGTGCGATGCCGCACCGACGCTCGCCGATCTCGTGGCCGGAGAAAATCTGAGGCTTGCCCGCATTTGCACCGCTGCGACACTGCTTTGGTTTCGCGAGCATGGCCAGCTCGATGGCTTGGAGCGTGACCTGCTCAAGGCCGTCAAGATCGACCTCACGAACTACACCTATCCGGAGGGCGAGTCCGAGGCTTTCGAACAGGAGATCGATCGCCAGCTTTTCAGCTGCGATAGCCAGATCGAGCAGTTCCTGAGGGACTTCATCGAGCCCCAGTTTCAGCGGGCCGAATTCGACCACACCAATGTCAACTGGCTGGAATATAAGCCCGCCTTCCGCCGGCTGCGGGGAAAGCTTTCGCTCGACTGGTTGAGACGTTTTCCGGTAATGCCATTCGCCGCACGCCATGCCCTGTTTCAGATCGCCGTCAAATACGGCGACCTGCGCGAGCTGCGTGATCTCATTGCTTCGCGAAGCGGGCCGCTTCTCGACATGGCGGCGGCGGGAACGCTCGATCCGCAGTCCGGGGAGGCGCAGTTCTGGCTGATCCGCCATCTGTTTTTCCTCGGTAACGCCTGCGATCGCGTCATCGCGGCTTTCGGCGCCAGTCCAGATGGCCTGCTGACGATCGAGGCGAGGGCCGGTCGACTTAACCGCGACGAGGCGGTCGGCTGGCCGCGCCTTGGAGCACGCAAGACCGCCCTCATCCTCGACAGATATATCGACGACTGGCCGAAAGTCGATCTGCCAGGTTCCTACGGCAATTCCTCGCCACCCGGCGAAACCGCCTATCGCTTCCTGTGCGACCTCATCTGGTCAATCGGCAACGACGATCCGGGCGAGGCAATTCCTGTTTTGGAGGAGCTGCTTGATGACATCAGGTTCAGCGACTTCACACAGACATTGAAGCACCTGTCCTCGACCTCGGCCCGCCGCCGCAGTCTGGAGAGCTTTGCTGTTCCAACGCCACGCTCGCTCGTCGATCTCCTCGATCGCAACCAGATCGCAACGGTCGAGGACCTGCGCAGCTTGATGCTCGACATGCTCGGCGACCTTCAGGGCTGGGTGCGCCATGCGCCGACGAATCCGATCAGGACCTTCTATCGCGAGGGGCGCCACGTCGAAGAAAATCACGCCACCGAACGCATCGTCGACCGGCTAGAGGGCGAGCTGAACAGGCGCGGCATCACCGCCGTGCTCGAGCACAGGATGGCGGACGAGAACCGGTGCGATTTCACGGCATCCTGCGTTATTGCCGGTGATCCAAGATTGCTGGTGGTCGAGGTCAAGGGCCAGTGGAACTCGGAGCTCTATACTGCGGCGGCCGAACAGCTCTCGATCCGTTATGCTTCCCATCCGCATGCGGCCTGGCAGGGGATCTATCTGGTGCTCTGGTACGGATCGTCGGTCGAAGTCGCAAGGCGGCAGAACCCATTCCGGACGCCTGACGAACTCCACGAGGCGCTCGTCAATCATATGCCAGAAGCACTTCGACCGCTGATCGACGTGTTCATCCTCGATCTTTCGCGGTAATCGTCCGAACCGCCGATCATTCGCGTGTGCCTGTCCAAGCGTTAGGTTCATGCCGTTGGAACGATTTTCCGCAGATCCACTCAAGCGATCGGCCAGTATCCGGAACTATCGTCGTCCAGAAAGGACCAGAAAGAGGATAATCGCCTCTGCGGGACACCTATATTTCCATGGCGGCTTCGCCATCGCAGAGAAAAAACGGTGAATAACCGCCTTACTCACTCCTGCGGTCAACCGATACGTGCATATTCAATAATGGCGGGAGATATACTTTGGGAGGAAATCCATG
The DNA here is from genome assembly GCF_025941625.1 of Rhizobium acaciae. Lineage (NCBI taxonomy): Bacteria > Pseudomonadati > Pseudomonadota > Alphaproteobacteria > Hyphomicrobiales > Rhizobiaceae > Rhizobium > Rhizobium acaciae. The sequence continues at coordinate 45,672 of NZ_JAPCZO010000014.1, read as the reverse complement.
TTTTTCAGATATTCCTTGGCACTCTTTGTTTTCGCTTTTCTTTCCGGATGTTCTGCGATTGACTCCTACAGCCCAGACACGAAGTCCAAGGAGCAGCCTTCGCAAGTCGCCGCCACCTATTATCTTGCAAAGCAGCTGGTGCAGGTGGTGATCACCACCAACAAGATCTATTCAGGCGCCTCTGTGCTGTCGACCGATCGGAAGATGGAGACATCCGTCATCACGGTTCCCGACGAGCACTCGCCGATGCAGCTCGCTTTTCAACTCTCGGCTTTTGCCGACGACAATATCAAGGTCGACTACGAAAACGGTCTTCTCAAGCAGATCTCCTCCGTCAATATCGACCGCAGCGGCGACATCGCGATCGCCCTTGCCCAGGATCTTGCCCTTCTTCGCGAAGGGCCGGTGACGACGACCGATAGCCGCACCTTCACCTTCGATCCTTACGACGCGGATGATGCAAGGCGTCAGAACAAGCTGATGCAGGATACTTTCGGTCGCGATACCTGCGTCGAGGTCGAGATCAAACCGGGTGTCTGGAGCCCCGGCTGCCCGAAAACCCTCAGATATGGGGGCAGCGAGGCGACCGGGCAGGACGTCTCGCCGGGCCCCTCTTTCGCGCTCGGCGAGGCGGAGAAGATACCCGGCATCTGGTACCGACGAGCCATGCCGCGGCGCGTGCATGGCGTCCTGCAGGGAAATCAATATTCCGTCGCGCAGCTGCTGTTTGCCAATGCAGGTCCCATCTACCGCGTCGATATCGACAGGACGGCCTTCGTAACCCGGGAAACGCAGATTTCCTTCGCGAATGGCGAGCCGACCTCCGTTTCTGTGAAGAAGGAATCGGAAGCGCTGGCGGTCGCCAAGCTTCCGGTCGCGATCGTCAGCGCCTATGTCGGCAGCCTGGTCGACGCGTTCACCCGCCGTGAAAACGTCCAGAAGGCTCGCGCGAGCTACTACAACGCCTATGCCTCGCGGCTCAATGCTGATGTCGCGCTGCTGAAAGCGAAGTCGGAGCATGGCGAGGCCTTTGCCGGCGGGGCCGGGCTGAGGAGCGGATCATCCGATCCGGCCTGCCAGCTCGCATTCCCGCTGGAGCCAGAACGATGCCCGTGATCCCGTGGCCGTCGTTGCGGCGGGTCCTGCTGCTCGCCCCCGTGATCTGCGCAGGCATCGCCAGCGGTGCTGCAGCCGCCGACCCCGTGGCAATCGAGACCTGGCCGTCAAACGTGCCCTTCCCGGCGATAAACCGGGAGCCGACGCTTTTCATTGCGGACGGAGCGCCTTCGGACGACAGGCGCGTGGTTGCGATCACCTTCCTCGACGACCAGGTCCGACCCCGGCTCTGCAGCGGGCTCTATATCGATGCCCTTCACGTACTGACGGCCAAGCATTGCACCTGCCACAAGAACGGCTATGGCGTCACCAATGACGGTGACGTGCTCGACCCGAAGAGCGTCTGGACCGGCGCCCGGCTTGAACCGGGCAATCAGGGCGGCGCCCCCTGTACAAGGCTTGCCGACTTCAATATGGCCGAAGGCAATGACATCGCATTGCTGACCCTTGAGCGTCCCTTAAGTGATGGTGACAAAGGCAGGACCTGCGCCGGCTATTCGCTCCTTCAAAATGTTCGCCTCTTCGATATCTGGCGCCGCTGGGGCCTCGGGATCGCGATGATCTCCGGTTATGGGCGCGATCCGGTCAATGGTGGCCCGCAGACGATCCGGCGCAGGGCCAAGGTAAAGATCAATTCGCCCGATTGCAGGGTGGCTGCCGCAAAAGCGCTCGGCTGCGTTCCCTATCGCGAGATGATCCTCGGCCTGTCGCTCTCGCCGCGCGACAGGACCGATTCCTGTATCGGCGACAGCGGCGGGACTGCCTATCTCGACTATCAGGGAACGATGGTGCCGATCGGCATCGTGTCTCGCGCCGTGCGTGGCTCATCGCGTCAATGCGGGGCCGGCGGCGTCTACACGATGCTTGGACGCGCCGATGTCACGGCATGGCTGAACAGGAGATTGCGGCCCTCGGCGGACCCGACCTGCGGTCATCGGACCCGCTGACCGGTAATCCCTTGGATTGCCCGGCAGTTCATTTCGGACGGAACTGGATGACGAGGCCACCATAAACACCGTTCAGATAGAGACACTATCCTTTACATTCTGGACCGCACAGGCGTTTATATCAGTTGGGCGAGCAAGGAATTCATGGCAATGACCGATTATGGCATGATCGGGCGACTGGCCTGTGGAAGGAAGGGATTTGCTCGCGCATGTACTCGGCCGCCAAGCGGTGATGATCGGCGCCGTCGCTGAAGTTTTCGTCTGAGACCACCGCCCGGACCTATTGGAGCTTTTCGACCAGCTGTATCGGCTGGTTCGAACGGTTGATGTCTTCGATGAGAACAAGCAGCGGCGCAGAAGGACTGGCAAGCCGCGTGGGCATGTCGGCCAGTGCGAGCTTCGTCGCATTTGCGCAAGCGTCAGCATGATGGCGCTATCGATCGAGAACGCCTGCTCGATCACGCCGTGGGGTATGATCAGCGCTGGGCCGTCTCGTTCGGCATGCGTCTGCAGCGCCTTCAGGCAGGCGATGGTTTTACCCAACCCTATGCCCCGACCACAAATGTAATCGGCGTCGATGCATATCCGACCTGATTATCGATTTCCCGATCCACGCGGTCACCGGGGTTGTCTCCAGCCGAAAACGACCTGACGCTCTCCCTCCCGAGTTCCACAAGCAGGTCGAGAGACAGAAGCTCCTCGTCAATGTTGAGCAACTTCTTGCGGACGAACTGTCCTCGCGCGTCGACATCGAGCACGTCGGCGATGCGCGACCGGCTCCAGATGTCGATCTCAACGCCGTCCCGACCGGCAAGGAAGGCCGCCTGTTGAACAAGGGTTCGGTCCGGTTCCTGGTTCGTCATCAAGACGATTGTTGCCGCCAATCCCGGCCTTTCCAGACGCGCTTGCAAATGAGGTCGAGACATTTGAGCACGTCTCCTGGCGGCGTTGGACCGGACGCACGCTTCTTCGTCTTTGCTACAACGGTTGAGGTGTCATGAAGCCATTTGCACTCGAGGCCGTCGGCTGCGGTTATCGTGTGGTTGACGTAGATGAGGCGTCCGCCGCCCTCGCCAAGAACGAACACACCGTCGACAGGCGCCTTTCGTGTCTTCCCATCGGGATTTATTCCGGTATGGACGATCCCGACATAAGGCGATGCCAGGCGAAGGCAGACGTTGCAATCCTTTCGAAAAGGCCACCGTCAGTGATGGCATGCAGGGCGCTGGCAGTTCTTGATACCATCACTTCGAGCTATCAGATCCCTGTGGACGATTCGACCATTGCCGATGAAAAAATGCAAACTCCGGTGTGAACAAGAGTAAATCAGATCAGCCACTAGTTGCGCTACCAGAAACCGAAAACGCGCGCCTATTGATCGCAACTTCGATCGCGGTTCGTGATTATGAAGCTTCGCCGTCCAGAAAACCGGATGACCATGAAAATTACAGAACGTGCAATCGACAAACTGGCGAATGGGATGCGAATTTACGCAGAGGCCCACGCAAACTTTGAAACGCTTAGACGCGTCGATCTGGAGGAAGCGATCGATGATCTGGACCGCTCGTTCGAAGCGGAGCTGGAAGCTTTTCACAGCCTCTATGATGTCGACAAAGCGGCTTTCGACTATTTCGAACATGCCGATACGGCGCTGATCCTGTTGTTGCGCAACGCCATCCATCATAAGGACCACGAGCTCTTTTCCAGCTGGAATGCGACGATGGCGCAAGACGGAGGGCCGTTGAGATTTGCAGGAGCGGCATTTCTTTTGGTGAGCCACAGCGTTGTCGGCGATGCACATGTCGCCAATCAGCTCTACAAGGCCGAAGACTTCCTGCTCCGTCTCGACCCTTCATTGGGATCCCCGGCCCTTGAAGCCAAGATGAAGCCACGCAACCGCGACAAGCTGTTGCAGCAGTTGAAATCTGATCTCGGGTTCGACCAGATATTCGCGAAGGCTGGCGCAGAACATTATCCGTCCAAGCAGGTCTACCTGAATGTCATCCCCATATTCGTCTCTGCTATTTGCCGCGTATTCAAAAGCCTGAGAGAACGCGGGGCTTCGTTCAACGGGTTCGATGCCAGGATTTATGCAAGCCATTTTACCGACGCGCTGCGGGTCGACCTGTCGGCGCTTCGCTATAAGACCATTCGCATAGAGTAAAAGCGCCCGGTCAATCATCTCGTCACGTTGTGGGACAAATCGATGGACGTTGAGCATACGGGCGATCTGATGTTTTTGACCTTCCCAAGCCCGGTATTCGTGGATCCGGCCTGGGACAGATCGACAAACTACTCGATTGCTCTTGCTGACTGCTCGGTACTGGTTTCGCCCTTCCGTCGATCCAGACCGATTGGCTGGATCTCGCGTCCAACGATTGCCCGCGAGAATGTCGCAGCGTTCGATCCCAATCCGGCCAAGTTTGAAATCTTTGTCTCCAGCCTGGCGATGCTGGCGGGAGTAGACGGCCACGGGCGTGTGCTGATGTTCCTCGACGACGAGGCGAACTTCGATAGGCTTGGGCAGTTTTCGGCGGATACACTGTGCGTCCGGGTCGTGGGAGACCCGCCTGATGGCGACCGGGAGCAATTCTCCGAACGACTGCTGGAAGACCTCATGCGGCATATCCGCATCGAGACGGGCCAGTGGTGGGCTGGCCGCAGGGAGGTACCGGCCACCCCCGCAATCCAGACGACCTTCGAGATGGCGAGAGAGGATTTCTACAACGGCAGGATCCATTCAGGATCGCCCGGCATATTCATTCATGATCCCGTGGTCAAAGCCGTGAACCATGAAATCTTCCTGAAGGGGCTGTCGGCGTTCAAGAACGCGAAAGCGCCTGACCCGGACAAGGCCGCACTCTCGGACGTTATCTTCTATTACGCGCAAGGCGATTTCCTACTTTGTCTTCTTCTCGCCTGCAATGCAGTCGAGCGGCTGCGTGATGATATCTACGCCGCGATCGGTGCAAGAGCGAAAGACACCGACCTCCTGAAGCATCTGTCGAGCCGACTGGAGACAATCGCCGGCCGAAACCTCAAGACGGAGCGGCCGGACCTTTTCACCTTTGCAGAAGATTTGTGGACCGCTCGGGGCAACATGGCCCACGGCCTGCCTTTCATGTGGAAGTCGGACAGGTCCCTGACACGGCCGCCTGAAAATTTCACGTTGATGTTCCAGCACCTGCTGGAGTGGCTAGGATCGATCATGCTTCCCGATCGAAGCTTCCTTGAATAAGCGTACCAGTTTGCGGAACCGAGACGAGTGCCTCCTGGTCAAGAACGACGAAAATATCGCCGTTTTTGCTCGGGGAATAACAGGGCCGTTGGTTCGTATCCTTTCAAGGCGTGCATCGCTGGTTTTGGCAATGGCGGCTGAAACAATGCCGAACGAAGGCTCTGATCCTCATTGAGCCGTGACATCACTCTCGCCTTGCCTGAAAGCTGTGATCGGCTGACCAAGCCATGCCGGTAAGTGGAACGAGCGGACAATTGCGGTAAGATGTTTCGTTTCCGGGTTCTTGAGGTCCAATGTCTGAAGTCGATTGGTTAAGCCATCTCCTGCAAATCGTCACGGTAACCGGTCAGCTCGAGGTGCGCTGTGCCTATGGTGCGCCGTGGCGTCTGACGTGGAGCCGGGCGGCGGCGAACGAAATTCCCTACCACGTCATCGTCAAGGGCCGGGCCATCTTCGAGGATCCGGAGACGCGAACGGCGAGGGAGCTGGTGAGTGGGGATATCGTGCTGCTTCCTCACGGTGCGGCGCACGTGCTTCACGACGGTAGCGGAAAAACGCCAATCCCCACCCAGCAGCGCAAGGGCTCTGCCGGATGGATGTTGAGCGAGAACGACAGTCACGGCGAGCAACTCGATTTGTTGTGTGGGCGATTTTTCATTGCACCGCCCCACGATCGGCTGATCCGCAATTACCTACCTACGAACCTTGTGGCGCGAACGGGAAACGACGTCGGAAAAGACGGTATTGGATCGGCTGCCGATCAACTGGCCAGCCTGGTGGGACTGATGCGGATGGAGTCTGCCGGCGACCGCGCAGGAGGGCGCGCAGTTCTCAACGCCCTTTCTTCGGCCCTGTTCACGCTGGTGCTGCGAGCGGCGAGCGAATCCGACAAAGCTCCCGAAGGCTTGTTAGCCCTGGCCGGCCACCCGCGATTGGCTCCGGCAATTGCCGCCATGCTCGCCGATCCGGCCCAGCCATGGAAACTGCCCGATCTGGCGGACTTGTGTGGCATGTCACGCGCCACATTCATGCGGCACTTTCAGGACAGGTTGGGTTGCTCCGCGCTCGACCTGTTGACCGATCTCCGCATGAGTTTGGCCGCCAACGAGCTAAAGAAGCCAGCAATCAGCACTGAGGCTGTGGCCGAAACGGTCGGTTATCAGTCTGTCTCGGCATTCCGTCGTGTATTTACTGAGAGAATGGGAATGACCCCCGGGGAATGGCGCCGACAAGCGCAGGCCGGGCGGGTGCGTTCCGAGGATTGATCCTTTCGCGCATTATATTGAGGTAATCCAGTCTAGATATTCTCACTGACGACCGTAAATTGGGCTCCGTAATCACTTGATGAGGGAGCCACCCAATGAACTACATCAGCAACGCAGCCAACGAACTGACGCCGACGAACGCCGTCATCGAAACCATCCTGAGCCGTAGTGCTGCCAAGTACTATGACCGCGCCGCCACCCTGAGCGACGATGAGATCCGCGACCTGGTGCGGATCGGCACGGCCGCACCGACATCGTTCCACCTGCAGAACTGGCGGTTTATCGCCGTCCGTACGCCTGACGCCAAGGCACTGCTCCATCCGATCGCCTGGAAGCAGCCCGCGATCCTCGACGCCGCCGTTACTTTCATCATCGTCGGCCAGTTGGCCGATGCCAGCACGGTCCCCGCGCGCCTGGCGCCGGTCGTGGAAGCCGGCATCATGCCGGCCCATCTGGTGCCGGAATGGGAAATCCCCGCCCGCGGGCTGTATGACGACCAGCCGCAGCGCCAGCGCGACGAGGCGGTGCGCTCCGCTACCTTCGGCAGCGCCGCAATCATCTATGCCGCCTGTTCGCTCGGCCTGGGTTCGACACCGATGATCGGCTTCGACGCAGAGGCCGTGCATCGCGAATTCGGCTTGGCCGAAGACGAAATCCCGGTGATGCTGCTGACCGTCGGGCCGGAGCGGGCCGGCAACTGGCCGCAGAAGCCGCGCATGCCGGTGGCCGACGTCCTCGACTTCGCCTGATTACCAATCCAATCAAGAAATAGGAGATTACAATGTCCAGAACCGTTGTTCTGACGCCGGAACAGGTGCCGGCTGAATCGAAACAGACGCTCGACACGTTCACCAGGAGCATCGGGTTCACGCCCAACATGATGGCGGCCTTCGCGCAGAGCCCCATTGCGTTCAACGCCTGGGCCACCCTGCTCGGCTCCCTGAGCAAGGCGCTCGACGTAAAGACACGCGACAGCATCGGCCTTGCCGTCTCGGAGATGAACGGGTGTAATTACTGCCTGACTGTTCACAGCTTCACCGCTGAACATATGGCTAAACTGCCGGCCGATGACATCATTCTCGCGCGCAAGGGTCATGCTACCGACCCGAAGCGGGACGCCGCCGTCCAGTTTGCACGCAAGGTCGTCGAGACCCGCGGGCAAGTCAGCGACGCCGACCTGAAAGCCGTCCGCGATGCTGGCTATACCGATGCGAACATCATCGAGATCGTCGCGCTTGTGGCCATGTATTCCCTGACGAACTTCTTCAACAACGTGTTCGACCCGGAGAAGGACTTTCCCGCCGTAACACCAGCCGGCTCGATCTAAGCTTTCGCCTGCCGCAACCTTTTGAAGCTATTGGGATCATTGACATGAATATTCTCCATATCGATAGCAGTCCGCGTCAGGAATCGCATAGCCGTGCGCTATCGGCTGCGATCGTCGAAAGGCTTCTCGAGGTTGCGAACGGAGCAACCATCACCCGGCGTGACCTGGGGGCTGATCCCCTGCCGCAAACCGAAGCCCTTTACGCCGCCGCGTTGGCGTCGCCGGCAACGTTGGCCGCCCCGCCGATGGGTTCTCTGGATCTTTCCGAAGTGCTTATTCGGGAAGTCGAAGCGGCCGATGTGATTGTCATCGGAACGCCGATGCACAATCTGACGATTCCCTCGGTCCTCAAGGCGTGGATCGACCAGATCCTGCGCGTCGGCCGCACGATGAAGTCGACGCCATCAGGCAAGGTCGGAATGCTCCAGGACCGCCCGGTGTTTATCGGCGCGGCTTCTGGTGGCTTCTTCACCGGTGAGCGAGCCAACCAGCCGGATTTTCTCACACCCTATCTGTCGCTGGCACTCAGCTCCATTGGGCTGCGGACGCAACAATTTCTCCCGCTTCAAGGCACTGCCTTCCTGGATTGGAGCCAGGCGCCGTTAGCGAGGGACAAGGCGCTCACTGCTCTCGACCTTACTGTCGTGGGACAGCTCCGAGGCGTCGCCGGTCGCCCTGCAGCGCTCTCGAGCATTGGTCGGCCGTATCGCGATGCGCCTTTGCTTTCGAGAGCGTCGCCGGGAGCTTTTTGAGGGCGTGCCATGGTGCACCCGCATCTTAACCTCCGACCTCCGCCGAACCATGAACATGAGGCCTTCACATGATTTTACCTACCAATACACTTCCCCAAATCGGCGACAGGATCGCCGACAAATCAGCACCGCCCGATGACAGCGCCGTCCGCGAATGGATCGGAGCAGAGGCACTCGAGCATTGGGCCAAACTGCGGAACTGGATCGACGAATTCTACCCAGGAGTTTTCGCGCCGGACTGGCTCTACGGTGGCAAGAACCGCGGTTGGTCCTTGCGCTATAAGAAAACGAAGGCGTTTACCACCCTGGTGCCGGAATACCGTCGGTTTTCGGCTGTCGTGGTGATGGGTGGAGCAGAGCGAGAGAAGTTCGAGGAGCGGCGTTATGTCTGGCGCCCGCAACTGGTCAAGCTTTACGATGAAGCCAAAACATACATCGACGGAAAATGGCTGACGCTTGCCATCTCGTCGGCAGACGATCTGCATGATGTGACGGAACTTTTGGCGATGAAGCGCTCGCCACCGCCGCGCAGTTGAAGGCGTCAAGCCGATCACATGTCGCGCGAGAGATCGAAAAGACCTTCCACGCCTGCAATTATCCAACCAACAAATATCTGAGGAGACAATTCCCATGAAAGCGATCGTAGTGACCGACCAGGCTGCGGGAACAGCCGGAATGAAGCTGGTGGAACGACCCAGGCCACAGGCAGCGATCAACGACGTCGTCGTTGAGGTCCATGCAGCGGGCTTCGTCAACACCGAACTGGATTGGCCTTCGACCTGGACCGATCGAACCTTTCGTGACCGGACGCCATCGATCCTCGGCCATGAGCTGGCCGGTGTGATCACCGCGCTGGGCTATGGCACCACGGGGCTGTCGATCGGTCAGCGGGTGTTCGGCCTGACTGACTGGTATCGCGACGGCACACTCGCTGAGTACGTCGCTGTGGAGGCTCGCAATCTCGCGCCGCTGCCCGGCAGCGTCGACTTCACGGTGGGCGCAAGCCTGCCGATATCTGGCCTGACCGCATGGCAGGGACTGTTTCAGCATGGCCGCCTTCAGGCGGGGCAGAGCGTCCTCGCACACGGCGCCGCCGGCGCCGTCGGCTCGATCGTGACGCAGCTTGCGCGGGAAGCCGGCGCCTATGTCATCGGCACCGGACGCGCCGCTGACCGCCAGAAGGCCCTTGACTTCGGTGCAAATGAATTCGTCGATCTTGGAAACGACACCCTGGAAGACGTCGGCGGCGTCGATCTGGTATTCGACGTTATCGGCGGCGATGTTCAGAAACGGTCAGCAACGCTGATCCGGGCGGGAGGAACGCTTGTGACAGCCGTCGGACCGACGGATATTCGACCTGTGGATGGCCTCACGGTTGACTTCGTCGTCGAGGCCGACCGTGCCCAGCTATCTGAGATCGTTGAGCGCGTCCGGGACGGAAGACTGCGGACGAACATCGGCAAGGTTTCAAGTCTGGACGATGCGGTCGCCACCTTCAATTCCACGGAGCGGCGCGCGGGAAAGACGGTCATCTCCGTTCTCCCTTGAGCACGACACGCGCACTCCTTGGAAGGAATCCCCCAGGGGTGCGCATTGCACGGGCAGTGTTGGCGGTTTCCTAAGCCTGCCGTTCGTCATCGCTTCGGCGGATGACCCGATCGGGTGGAAATTTCGACTGGCGGCAAGCGGGGATCGGTAGTGTCTTATTTCACTGCCGAAAAGGCGGTCGGCGACAACAGCTGGTTAGAGATATTGGAGAGGATCTGCCCGTCGCGCTCGGACTCGTCGCGGGCCTTGAGCCATGCAGGATCAGTGGTGAACGCTTTCCATTTCACCTCGCGATCGGCTAGCGATTCCCAGGCGATGAGATAGGTGAGACGGTGGCTGCTTTCGCCCACGATTGTGGTGAAGAAACCTGCCTGTTTAATGCCGTGCTTGTCCCATATTGCCAGCGTATGTTCGGCAAAGCGGTTGAGTAGCGCGGGCAATCGGCCGGGCACGCAGTCGTAAATTCTAAGCTCATAGATCACAGTCTTGCTTCCTTATGTCCCTTCAGAACGACATGTGTTCGGCACTTGCTCCCCGCGTCCACAATGTCCTCAGAACTTGCAGCAACGTCATTTCCGCTATTAGAAAAGACCCTGCAGGTATCTCCGAGCCGCTAATCTTCTGTCAAGCTGATCGCCCGTGTTTAGGCGCCGATTGGCAATGATGTTACGTCGAGCACGGGGGCCGTGTTGGCAGCTAATCGTGAGAACGCGCCGGTTAGAGCAGCTCTTGGCAATTAATTTGAGACGGTCGGCACAAGTTCCGCACTGGCCAATCTCCGACAGCAATCTCTGCCGGCTTGTGCAGCCTTCGAGGTTCACTATCTCTAGTGTATCCCAACACTGGAGCATCGCATGGATCGAAGCGCGGCCGATGTCCTGTCGAACGTCTGTATCGAAATTCTTCCCCCGGACCGCGATGAAGAGTGTGCACCGGATGCAACGACGTGTCCGTGCTGTCGCAGGTTACGTCCGGCCTCAAGCATGGATGACGATGGCTGCGGGATCTGCGACGAATGCCTCGCACCATGACGGCCAACGGCAAAACACCTCCAACAATTCAGGCGACGTTCGAAGACGCGCTTGCGAAATTGCCGGACGGCTATGTCGACGGATATTTTGGTAATCGATCATGGGGCGTGACCGTCAAGCGGTCGCAGGATGGCAAACGGACCTGGCTTTATGGCGAGGAGCTTGGCGGAACAGATATCGTCAGCTTCAACCTCTATCGATTCGCTGGGCGGGGATCGGCACTGAACCCCTGCGAAATGTCCTCTGCCAAGGTGATCGAATTCGTTCTCGGTTTCGAGCCCAGCACAGAGAAAGCGGCGTCTCGACCATAATGGCCGAAAAATGAGCACAGGAGTTATATTGCGTTGCAACAAACGCATGGCTGCACTGCGATCTGAGCGCTGGCGGTCGGGACAGCCTCTGATATCTTCGGATCAACGAAGCAATGCACCTCCTCCCGCAGAGCTTCGTGTTTCAGGCGACCCATTCCTCCTCCCAGGGGAGCCTGACGGAACAACGGCCCTCCTCCTCCCAGCCGTGGTTCAATTCTTTCGAAAAGCCTGCCGCACCTCCTCCCGCGGCAGGCTTTTTCGTTTTCCGATACATTCAAGCTCTGAGCCCAGGCGTCAAAGGAGACTGCCCTGTTCCACCAGCTCTCCGGATTTCGAAACGATCGTGGATCCGTACGGTTCGCGGGAGGAGATGATCAGCGCGTCATTCGGTAATGGGCGGGCCAGTTCCTTGGCCTCATCCCACTGCGCCCGCATCCAGATGTCGGTCTCTTCCTTCGTCCGCAACAGGACCGGCATCGCCTTTTCATGGATCGCCTTCACCAGGTCGTTGGGATCCGTGGTTAAAAACCCATAGAGGTCGTTAGTGGTCAGGCCGTCCCTGACCTTTCGGACACTCTGCCATTGCGGCACATGGAGACCGGCAAAGAACATCAGCGACTTCTCCTCGTCGCGGGCGAACCAGGCATTGGGCACGTTCCCGCCATCCTCCTGGCTGGCCGGATCCGGTTCCGCGAAACTGGTGACCGGGACGAGGCATCTGTTTTCGACACCAAACCATCGTTTCCAGTGCGGAAAACCGAGCTTGCGCACATTGGTCGTGCCGCGGTCGGCCTCCATCCGGATCAGTTCCTCGAGATCGAATGGCTTGCCTTTCGCCGCAAGTTTCTCGGCCTTGATTTTGGCCGCCTTCTCAAGGGCAAAGCGCGGCGAGGGCAGTCCCCAGCGCGCATGGACCAGCTGCTTCTTTCCGTCGGCGGTGTTGCGGACGATCGGCCCCATCTGATCCGGGTTCATCTGGTAGGCCGGCATCAGGTTGATCAGGCTTTCAGCGTCCTGGGCCCATTTTGCGACCCAGTCCCTGTCTTCCATGCGATACAGGTTGCACATGCTAGATATCTACTCCGCCGAGCTCGAATGGAGGACAATCTAGCGTATGGCGCCGGTTTCGCTAGTCGAGCCGGAAAACGTCGGCATTGTCCTGGCGTTCGCGCAGGCCCTTGTAGGATGGATGACGTAGTTTCCCGTCAGTCGACCAGGCGCGAAACTCGATCTCGGCGATCAGTGTCGGCTCGACCCAGACAATGTCGGCACTTCCGGAATAGGGCAGGGGCGGTTGCTTTCGCTTCCATCGCAGCGTGTCCAGCATCTTCCGTAACCTGTTGGCCTCGGCTTCCTTGAAGCCTGTTCCGACGCTTCCCACATGAACGAGATCGGCATCGCGGTAGGCGGCAAGCACTAATGAGCCGAAGCCGGCAGGGGACGCCGCCGACCTCTCATAACCGACGATGAAGAACGCTTCGCTCTGGATGCATTTGACTTTCACCCAATCTCCGGTCCGGCCAGAGCGATAGGGCCGGTCGAGACGCTTGCCGACGATGCCTTCCAAGCCGAGGCGGCAGACGTGCTGCAGCAGGACGGCTGGTTCGCCATCGAGTGTTTCCGATAGCCTGACGGCGCCGACTTGATCATTCTTTAGGCCGTTTAACGTGTCCTCGAGAAGGTGTCGGCGCGATCGGTATTCGACACCGCGCAAATCGTGGCCATCAAGGTAGATAAGATCGAACGCGTAGAGGACCGCGTTAGAGGCCCGGTTGCCAGCTTGTTTGTCGGATGCGCCCAGCGATTGCTGCAACAGCCCAAAATCCGGCCGCCCCTCATCGTCGAGCACGACGGCTTCGCCATCGATGATCATCGTCGCCGGCCCGAGCGCTCGGGCGGCCTGCTCTATCGCCGGAAACCGGTGCGTCCAGTCATGGCCGCCACGCGTGAGGATCCTAATCCCTTGCGGCTCGACATGAACGGCAAGGCGATAGCCATCCCATTTCAGCTCCCAACTCCACTCGTTTCCCTTTGGAGGATGGGCCTTCAGTTGCGCCAGCGCAGGCTCGACGCGCTCGGGCATGGGATCGAACAGCAGCTGTGGTTGGGCGGGATTGCGCTTGCCTCGCGGCCGGGAACGGATCGGGGCCTCGGTGTCGCGAAGGAGGGGTTTTGATCTCGGAGGCTTCGGCATGCCGACAGTTCAGCAGAAAAATCTTAAAGACACTGTGACGATGCCGACTTGTCCCCGCAATTCACACAAAGGGATTAGCGCCCGTAAACGCTCGGAAAAAATCCGCGGGCCGCTATTGGGCTGATTCTCATGGGTATTCTGCTGATTTCTAATGTTCAGGATAATATTCCCATCCTTCCGGTTGCTTGACTCTTTTATTGGGTCGGAACAGAAAGAGAACATCCGCATTTGATCGACATGATGTCGGCCGCCAACACGACCTTGAAGGGAGCCGTGAACGATGACTGCTGCCCGTGAACGGGTGATTTCCGATTTGCGCGAGCGCATCGCCTCGCTGGAGGGCGTGTCAGCCAGAAAGGCCGGCTGTCTGTCCTTCGGCGTGCCGGAAATCGATGCGGTCCTGCCGGGAGGTGGTCTGGCCTATGGCGCCCTGCACGAATTTGCCGGCGGCGGATCGGGCACGGTGGATGGTGCGGCGGCGGCGCTCTGTGCGGCGGCCATCGCGGCCCGCACCAAAGGCCCGATCGTCTGGTGCCTGACGCGCCCCGATCTGTTTTTTCCTGCGCTCGCCCAGGTCGGCCTCCATCCCGACCGGGTGATCTTTGTCGAATCCGACAGGGAAGAAGACGTCCTGGCAAACATGGAGGAAGGGCTGTCCTTCGGCGGGCTCGGCGCAGTCGTTGGTGAACTCGTTCGCCTGCCGATGGTCAGCTCGCGCCGGCTGCAGCTGGCGGCTGAGCGAACGGGCACGATGGCGCTTGCCGTGCGACGCTGGCGGCGACAGACGGAGGCCAATGATTTCGGGCAGCCGACGGCATCGACCACCCGATGGCGGGTCAGCGTCATGCCGTCGGAGGAATTGCCAGTGCCGGGTGTGGGGAGGGCCCAATGGTTGCTGGAATTGATGCGCGTGAAAGCGGGTGAATGTGCAGAGTTTCTCGTGAGGGCGTGCGATGACAAGGGTTGTCTCGATCTATCTTCCGGATCTGCCGACGGATCGCATTCGTCGCGCCGATCCGTCTATTCCGCCTGAACAGGCGATCGCCGTGATCGCCAGGAGCGGCTCGAAACGCTGGGTGTCGGCCGCCGACGCGGCCGCCAGGAAAGCCGGCGTCCATGTCGGCATGCCGGCGGCCAAAGCACAGGCGCTGTTCCGCGGCCTGATGCTGGTCGATGCGGATCCTGCAAAGGATGCTGCAGCACTCGAACGCATTACCCTTTGGGCGCTGACGCTCTATTCTCCGATTGTTGCGGTCGATGGGATCGATGGGATCGTCATGGACACCGAGGGTGCCGATCACCTGCAGGGCGGCGAGCTCGCCATGGTGACGAAGATCGCCAATCAGTTCCTGGCAAAAAAACTCACGCCCCGTGTCGCGATCGCCGACACCTGGGGTGGAGCTCACGCCTGCGCCCGCGCCATCAGCCGCGACACGGTCATCGTGCCTTCAGGTGAGACCGTCCGCGCCGTCGAAAAGCTGCCGATATCGTTGCTGCGCCTTCCCGGGAAAGTCGTCAGCGATCTGCGCACGCTTGGCTTCCAGACCATCGGCGAATTGGGCAACACGCCGCGCGCGCCGCTGACGCTTCGTTTTGGTCCGGAGATCGCTCGGCGGCTCGACCAGATGTTCGGACGCATCTGCGAACCGATCGATCCGATCCGCACCGCCGAGCTCGTCGAGGTGAGCAGCGCCTTTGCCGAGCCGATCGGTGCTGCCGAAACCATCAACAAATATGTTGGCCGGCTGGTCGTGCAACTGATCGAGGAGCTGCAAAGGCGCGGCCTTGGTGTTCGGCGCGCCGACCTGATCGTCGAAAAGGTTGACGGTACGCGGAAGGCAATCCGCGCCGGCACGGTGAAGCCGGTGCGCGACGTCGCCTGGCTGACGAAGCTGTTTCGCGACCGGACGGAAAAGATTGAGCCCGGCTTCGGGATCGAGAAGCTCACCCTGGCCGCCGTCATGGCCGAGCCGCTGGAGGAGCGCCAGAAATCCTCCTCGCTGGTCGAGGAGGAAGTGAAGGACGTGACGCCGCTGATCGATATCTACGGCAATCGTGGCCAGCGCGTGTATCGCGTGGCACCCGTTGCCTCCGACGTGCCCGAGCGCTCCGTCCAGCGCATCAGTCCTGCTGCCGATCCGGTCGAGGTCACCTGGGTCAGCCATTGGCGACGGCCGGTCCGGCTGCTGGCGCGTCCGGAACTGATTGAGGCCATCGCCTTGCTGCCGGACCGCCCGCCGGTCTCGATCACCTGGCGCGGCAAGCGCCGGAAGATCAAGCGGGCCGATGGGCCTGAGCGGATTTTTGGCGAGTGGTGGCAGCGCGACGCCGAGATGGAGGCGGTGCGGGACTACTTCGTCATCGAAGACGAGGCCGGCGAGCGCCTCTGGGTCTTTCGCTCCGGCGATGGCATCGATCCTGAAACCGGAAGCCACCGCTGGTTCATCCACGGGATCTTCGCATGAGCTATGCCGAGCTGCAGGTCACGACCCATTTTTCCTTCCTGCGCGGAGCGAGCTCGGCGCAGGAACTGTTCGAGACCGCCAAGGCTCTCGGCATCGAAGCCCTCGGCGTTGTCGATCGCAATTCGCTTGCCGGGATCGTCCGGGCGCTTGAAGCATCGCGCGCCACGGGATTACGCCTCATTGTCGGTTGCCGGCTCGATCTGGCCGACGGCATGTCGTTGCTGGTCTACCCGACCGACCGGGCTGCCTATTCCCGGCTGACCCGCCTCGTCACGCTCGGCAAGTCGCGCGGCGGCAAGAACAACTGCATTCTCCACTGGGACGATGTCATTGCCTACGCCGACGGCATGATCGGCATCCTGGTGCCGGACCTGCCGGATGATGTCTGCGCGATCCAGCTGCGCAAGATGGCCGAGCTGTTTGGGGATCGGGCCTATGTATCGCTTTGTCTGCGGCGCCGGCAGAACGACCAGCTGCGGCTGCATGAGATCTCAAATCTCGCAACACGATTTAAGGTGCGAACGGTCGTCACCAATGACGTCCTCTTCCATGAGCCAGGCCGTCGGCAGTTGCAGGACATTGTCACCTGCATCCGCACCCGCACGACGATCGACGAAGTCGGCTTCGAGCGCGAGCGACACGCTGATCGTTATCTGAAGCCGCCCGAAGAAATGGAGCGGCTGTTTCCGCGATACCGGCAAGCCCTCGCGCGAACGATGGAGATCGTCCGTCGGTGCACTTTCTCGCTCGAGGAACTTACCTACCAATATCCGGAGGAGGCGATCGTACCGGGCAAGGATGCCCAGGCTTCGCTGGAGCATTATGTCTGGCAATGCGTGCCCGATCGCTATCCCGAAGGTCTGCCGCCCGATGTGTTGAAGGTCGTGCGGCACGAGCTCGACCTCATCCGCACCATGAAATACGCGCCCTATTTTCTGACCGTCTTCTCGATCGTGCGCTATGCGCGGTCTCAAGGCATTCTTTGCCAGGGGAGGGGTTCTGCAGCCAACAGCGCCGTCTGCTACATTCTCGGCATTACCAGTATCGATCCCTCGACAAACGATCTTCTGTTCGAGCGTTTTGTATCCCAGGAGCGCGACGAGCCGCCGGATATCGATGTGGATTTCGAGCACGAGCGGCGCGAAGAGGTGATCCAGTGGATCTATCGCACCTATTCCAGAGAAAAGGCAGCGCTCTGCGCCACCGTGACCCGCTATCGCGCCCGCGGCGCGATCCGCGATGTCGGCAAGGCGCTCGGCCTGCCGGAGGATGTGATTAAGGCCTTGTCGTCGGGCATGTGGGCCTGGTCGGAGGAGGTTTGCGATCGCAATGTCCGCGAGCTCAATCTCAATCCAGACGACCGGCGCCTTGTCCTCACCTTGAAGCTCGCACAGCAGCTGATGGGTGCCCCGCGGCATCTCGGCCAGCATCCCGGCGGGTTTGTCCTCACCCATGATCGGCTCGACGATCTCGTGCCGATCGAACCGGCCACGATGAAGGACCGTCAGATCATCGAATGGGACAAGGACGACGTCGAAGCCCTGAAATTCATGAAGGTGGACATCCTGGCCCTCGGGATGCTGACCTGCATGGTCAAGGCCTTTGATCTGATCCGCGAGCACAAGGACCGCGATCTCGACCTGTCGAAGATCGAGCAGGAGGATCCTGCGACCTATGTGATGATCCGCAAGGCCGATACGCTCGGCACGTTTCAGATCGAAAGCCGCGCGCAGATGGCGATGCTGCCGCGGCTGAAACCCCGAACCTTCTACGACCTCGTGGTGCAGGTCGCCATTGTCCGGCCCGGTCCGATCCAGGGGGACATGGTGCATCCCTATCTGCGCCGGCGCGAAGGCAAGGAGGCCGTCGAATATCCGACGGCCGAGCTTGAGGCGGTCCTGGGCAAGACGCTCGGCGTACCGCTGTTTCAAGAATCGGCGATGCGGGTGGCGATGGTCTGCGCCGGCTTTACCGGTGGCGAGGCCGACCAGCTGCGCAAGTCGATGGCGACCTTCAAGTTCACCGGCGGCGTCTCGCGGTTCAAGGACAAGCTCGTGTCCGGCATGGTGAGGAACGGCTACACGCCGGAATTCGCCGAAAAGACCTTCTCTCAGCTCGAAGGCTTTGGCTCCTATGGTTTTCCGGAGAGCCATGCGGCCTCGTTCGCGCTCATTGCCTACGCCTCCAGCTATGTGAAATGCCATTATGCCGACGCGTTCTGCGCGGCCTTGATCAATAGCCAACCCATGGGTTTCTACGCGGTCGCCCAGATCGTCGGGGATGCGCGCAACCACGGTGTGGAGATCCGGCCGGTCTGTATCAACCGTTCTCGCTGGGACTGCACGCTCGAGCAGGTCAAGGGAGACGAGGGCCATCATGCCGTCCGCCTGGGGATGCGTCTGGTGCGTGGACTGGCCGCAGTCGATGCGGCTCGCATCGTGGCCGCCCGTGTCGATCAGCCCTTCGACAGCGTCGATGACATGTGGCGGCGCTCCGGCGTACCAGCGGCGTCGCTGGTCGAACTGGCGGAGGCCGATGCTTTCCTGCCATCGCTCGAACTTCAGCGACGAGACGCGCTGTGGGCGATCAAAGCGTTGCGCGATGAGCCACTGCCACTCTTTGCTGCTGCGGCCGAGCGCGAGATGAAGACGATAGCCGAGCAGCAGGAGCCTGACGTCAAACTCCGGCAGATGACAGATGGGCACAACGTCATCCAGGACTACAGCCATACTGGTCTGACCCTGCGCGAGCACCCGATCGCGTTCTTGCGCAAGGACCTTGCCGCTCGGAGCATCGTCCCCTGCGGGGAGGCCATGTCGGCCGGCGATGGCCGTTGGTTGATGACCGCGGGCCTCGTTCTCGTCCGTCAGATGCCGGGTTCGGCCAAGGGTGTGATGTTCCTGACGATCGAGGACGAGACCGGTCCGGCAAACATCGTTGTGTGGCCAAAGCTCTTCGAGCGGCGCCGGCGCGTTGTGCTCGGATCGAGCATGATGGCAATCAATGGCCGTATCCAGCGGGAGGGGGACGTCGTGCACCTCATCGCCCAGCAACTGTTCGATCTCTCGGGCGACCTATCCGCCTTGGCCGATCGTGATGGGGAGTTCAAACTGCCGACGGGTCGCGGTGACGAGTTCGCCCATGGATCGCCGGGCAGCCCGGATTCGCGGGATCGAGCGCCGGTGGTCAAGCCGCGGGACATTTTCGTCCCCGATTTGCATATTGATACGTTGAAGGTGAAGGCTAGGAATTTTCACTGAGGAATTCAGTTTCTTCGATGGAGAATGCGACGGTTCGATTCCGGTCAGCTAGGTCAATGGAAGAAAACGCCCCCATTGATGTCCATCATCGATCCTGACATGTAGCTGCCGCCGCTCCCCAAGAGGAACACAACTGCAGCTGCGATTTCCTCCGGCTCCGCGAAGCGTCGCAACGGCAAGCTCTCGGAATTGTAGCCCTTGCCTTGGATCATGCCTGTGTCAGTCGCGCCCGGTGCGACACCGTTGACGAGGACGTTGTGAGGCGCGCCGCGCCTTGACAGCCAACGAACGAAAGCATGAATGCCACCCTTGGTGAACGCATAGTCCGGTCCCGACAATATCCCGCCCATCCAGCCTGCTACGGAACCGCAGAGCACGATGCGACCTTCCTCTCGCTCCACCATGCCGGGGAAAAAGGCTCTAGTGACATTGATCGGCCCCTTGATATTGACCGCGAGAGTGCGGTCCAGCACATCGTCTCAGCCCGGCTCAAGCCAATCTCCCGGGGGACATAGAGCGGCGGTATCCACCACGCCGTAAACTGGTCCGGTCTCCTGCGCGATCCGTTCGACCTCCGAACGATCGGTGCTGTCCACCTGATATATAACCGCATGCGAGGCTAACGCTCCAAGACACGAAGCAACCATCTCCGGTGTCGCAATGTCCATGAGGATCAGTCGCGCTCCCGCTTCATGACACAGTCTGGCCGTAGCCCCTCCTATTCCTCCCGCCGCGCCAGTTATCACGATGAGCTTGTCGGCGAGTTCACGCGTTGATGCCATTAATTTCTTCCTTCGCGTCTTATGAGTGTATATCTCAATGCCACAATTATCAGAAGAAAGTGTGATATCATATTTGTGATTGACTCCAAATAGGTTTCGTTGGATGTTGTCCCGGCGGAGAAGGGAGTCTCCACAGCGTATCGCGGGAGGCGAATATTCATGAAACTGAACAACGTTCCAATGACGACGCAGATGCGCGAGCTCGCCGTCGAGGACACGGACTGGGAGTTGTTCAGTGCCGCGGATGCCAAGCGTCTCGTGATGTTGACGCTCGCCTGCCGCAGGTTCGAGGAAACCATCCTTCAGCTTGACAAACTCGGCCTGGTGCATGGGCCGGCGCATTCCAGCATTGGACAAGAGGGAGCCGCGGCAGGTTGCTTGGCAGCCCTGCCCAATGGGACCAAGATCAACGGAACGCATCGCTCCCATCATAACTGTATGAGCAAACTGTTGAGCGCGCTCTACCATGAGGGTTTCGACCCGGTCGCCGTCAACCGCATGCCGGAAGACATGCGCAGGGAAGTCTTCGCAATGATGAGCGAGGTCCTGGGCCTTCGGACAGGATGGAACGGCGGCCGCGGCGGCTCCATGCACATGCGCAAGGACGAACTCGGGATCATGGGAACCGACGCGATCGTCGCCGGCGGAATGCCACTCGCCGTGGGCGTCGCCTTCGCCGACAGGGTGCGCAAGTACGACACGATCACGGTGACGTTTTTCGGTGACGGCGCGATCCATCAAGGTACCGCCCACGAGGCTATGAACCTTGCGGCGCTTTATTCGCTGCCTATGATTTTCTTCCTTGAGAACAATCATTACGCCGTTTCGATGAGTGTCGAGCAATCGACGCGGGAGACGATGTTGCTGACGCGCCCCGTCGCTCATGGCATAGCCGCTGTCCGGGTCGATGGAATGAACCCGTTTGCGGTCTGGCTGGCAACGCGATGGGCGGAGGAGCACATCAAGGAAAACGGCGGCCCGGCATTCATCGAGGCCGACGTTTACCGATACTACCATCAGAGCCGGCCGTTCCCGGGAAGCGCCTTCGGCTATCGTACCAAGGACGAAGAATCCGAATGGCGCGCCAGGGACCCGATCGATTTCCTGAGGCGCGAGCTTCCCGCACGCGGCATCCTGAGCGCTGCGGACATCGACAGCATCGACGCCATGGTCAGGGAAGCGATGGAGTCGGCCAACGCCGAGATCGTCGAAGGGCTAGGGTCATCGACCCGCATTCGAGAGGAACTCTGGCCCGACACCAGCGATCCCGATGCCGGGTTGGTCGGCGACCTCAGCGAGTTCGACGGCGTCAATTTCACGGAAGTCGAAGATCATCGGTCTGAAGACATGGTCGAGATGTCGCTGATCGAAGCCATGCCCAGGGTCATGGGCGCAAACATGGCAAAGGACGACACCATCTACGTGTTTGGCGAAGACGTCGCCAACATGAACGGCGGCACTGTCGGCGCGACGCGTGGATTGGTGGCACAGTTTCCCGACCGCATCATCAACACGCCGATCACGGAAAACGGCTTCTGCGGTCTTGCGAACGGTGCGGCGACGTCTGGGCTGAAGCCCGTCATCGAACTCATGTACAGCGACTTCGCGCTCGTCGCTGCGGATCAACTGTTCAATCACTCGGCGAAAATTCGCCACTTGTTCAATGGAAAGCATTCAGTCCCGCTCGTTCTGAGATGCCGGATTCCTGGCACCGAGGGATACGGTTCTCAACATTCAATGGACCCAGCAGGCATCTTTGCGCTCTATCCTGGCTGGCGTGTCGTGGCCGCGTCCAACGCGTTCGACTATGTAGGGCTGATGAATACAGCGTTGCGCTGCACCGATCCGGTTCTCGTAATCGAGCATCAGGGTCTTTACAATCGAAAGGGCCCAGTGCCCAAGAACTTCGACCACTTCATACCGATCGGAAAAGCAAAACGGGTCGCAGAGGGCAACCAGATCACGTTGCTCACCACGCTTGCCCTGGTCGAACCTTGCATTGAGGTGGCGCGGGAGATGGGGTGCTCCGCCGACATTATCGACTTGCGCACCCTTTCGCTCCGGGACATCGATTATGAGACGATCGGCGCGTCCATCCGCAAGACGGGCAATGTCGCTATTGTCGAGCAGACTACCCGCGGCACCAGCCTGGGCTCCCACATCGCCGATGAAATCCAGCGCCGTTTCTTCGACTATCTGGACCAGCCGGTGAAACGTGTGACAGGAGGCTGGGCCGCGCCGACCGTCTCGAAAGTGCTGGAACGGGCGGCGCTTGCCGGACCCGAGGACATCCGTGATGTGATCGCGTCGTTGTTGCGCGATAGCGGTCAGCCGCTCCTCGACAAGATCGCGTGAGGGGAGCGAAGATGTCCATCTCAATTCTCCTTCCCTCGCTTTCGCCCTCCATGGAAACGGGCAACATCGTCCGCTGGCTCAAGAAGGAAGGCGACGAGGTCAAGATCGGCGACGTGATCGCCGAGATCGAGACGGACAAGGCGACAATGGAAATCGAAGCTTTCGACGAAGGCACGCTGTCCAGGATCATGCGGCCGGAGGGTTCTCTTGATGTGCCCGTCAATGAGGTAATCGGAATGCTGACGGCTCTCGGTGGAACAATTTCGGACAGAGGCGGTGTGTCGGACGCAGCTCTTTCCATTGCCACTGCTGAAATCGAGCCCAAGATGACCGGTGCGATACAAACGGGTGCAACGACCGATCGCGTCTTCGCGTCTCCGCTTGCAAAGCGAATTGCAAGCGAGGAGCACGTCGATCTAAGTGGGCTGGTCGGTAGTGGTCCGCGCGGCCGGATCGTGCGACGCGATGTCGAGGCGAGTGTTTCCGGCAGGCCGTCTGCACATCAAACCGCTGTTGACGAAGTGCTCCCGGAGCCGGCTCGAACCACATTCGGGAACGCCGAACAGGTTATCCGGATGTACGAACCTGGTTCGTACGATGAGATCAGCCTGGATGGAATGCGGAGAACGATCGCCTCCAAGGTGGTCGAGGCGAAACGCACCGTTCCGCATTTTTACTTGTCGATCGATTGCGACGCCGACGCATTGTTAAAGCTTAGGGGCGAATTGAACGCGACACAGATGCGGGCTGATGCGCAGGCGATGAAGCTGACGGCCAACGACTTCATCGTCAAGGCTCTCGCGATCTCCATGCAGGAATGTCCCGAAGCCAACGTCGTTTGGGCGGAGGATCGCGTTCTCCGGTTCAAACATTCCGACATCGCCGTCGCGGTCGCCGTCGACGGCGGCCTCTATATTCCCGTCGTGCGGCGCGCTGAAACGAAAAGCCTTTCGTCCATTTCATCCGAAATCAAGATGCTGGCGGAGCGCGCCAGGGCGGGCAAACTCGCGCCTGAAGACTACAGAGGTGGTTCCGCCTCGATATCGAATCTCGGAATGTATGGGGTCTCGAACTTCCAGCCGATCATCAACCCGCCACACGCATTCATCCTTGGCATTGGAGCCGTCGAGGAACGCTTGGTGTCGAGGAATGGACAACCAACTTCAATTCGTGCTTTCACGGTGACGATGTCCTGTGACCACCGGGCGATGGACGGCGCATTGGCCGCCCGCTTGCTCGCGACGTTCAAGGCTGCAGTTCAGAACCCCATGAGGATATTGGTTTGACCAAGAGCTATTCAGTCGCGGACAATCTTCCGCGTGTCGAGCGCAACACGCTCGCCGACGTCGTCTATTCGGAGATCAAGGAATTGATCCTGTCCGGACTGATCGCGCCTGGTGAACGCCTGACGCTCAGGAGGCTCGCGGCAGCCGTCGGAACGAGCCCCATGCCCGTCCGAGACGCCGTGAGCCGACTTGTCGCCGAGAAGGCGCTGGAAATGCTTCCTAACCGTTCAATCCAGGTGTCGTGGCCGTCCCGGGAGAGGTTTGAAGAGATAATCGCGATCCGTTGCACGGTGGAGGGCCTCGCCGCGGAAGCGGCCTGTCGTAGACGCACCGAGGTCGAACTTGCGGAGATCAAGCGCGAAGCCGAAATGTTCGAGACTTTCGCTCATGGCGCGACGCCCGACCCCATGGAGGCGATGCGCGCCAATCGAAGGATGCATTTCGCGATCTATCGTGCGGCTGGCATGCCGACCCTACTTCAAATCATCGAGGCGCTCTGGCTACAGGTCGGACCGGTATTCTGGGCATCGGTCGGAGGCGAGATCAAGGCACACGCGGCGGGGAAATCACCCTCTCACACCAGCGAGATGCTCGACACCACTTATCGGTCGCACGCGGCGCTCGTCGAAGCGATCGAGGCGAGGGACGGACAGCGCGCCCGGCAGGCGGTCGTTGATGACGTCGAAAAGGCCGCGGTCATGATCGTGCGCTCCGGCCGGCTGAATGACGCCGAGGGATGGGTGCTCAGATGAAAGTGCCTTTCGACAAGCATTGGAGCGAAGCTATCGCGATATCAAGTGTGATCACAAATATCATATCGTCCACGTATCCCTGCGCGCGGTTTTCTGGGAGTGGAGGAGTTCAGCATGACTTTGGTCGGTAAACTCGCTGTTGTAACGGGCGGTGCGAGCGGCATCGGGGCCGCCTGCTGCCGCGAATTCGTTCGCCAAGGCGCACGCGTCGTCGTATTGGACCGCGCTGAGGACCAGGCACGTGCGGTCGCCGCAGAGTTGAATGGTGTCGCCAAAGCTCTGGATGTCGGTAGTCCGGAACACATCGAAGCCGTTGCAAAGGAAATAGAGGCCGAACTCGGCATACCCGATGTCGTCGTCAACAGCGCGGGCATAATTCAGCTCCCTCTGCCTCCGGAAGACCTGTCTCTCGAATTGTGGGACGACGTCATACGGATAAACCAGCGCGGCACCTATCTCACCTGCCTTGCATTCGGCAGACGAATGGTGACCGCCCGGAAGGGAAGTATCGTCAATATCGCGTCCATCGCGGGCATGCGTTCGATGCCGCTGCATGCCTATTCGCCAGCCAAGGCGGCCGTTATCGCGATGACCGAGAACCTCGCGGCGGAATGGGGTCGTTCGCAGGTGCGGGTCAACGCGGTTTCACCTGGATACACACTGACCCCTGCGATCAAGGGAGCGATCGATCGGGGTGAGCGTGATCCAAGCAGATTGTCGGAAAACTCGGCCCTTGGTCGGATGGTGGAG
Organism: Rhizobium acaciae; assembly: GCF_025941625.1. Lineage (NCBI taxonomy): Bacteria > Pseudomonadati > Pseudomonadota > Alphaproteobacteria > Hyphomicrobiales > Rhizobiaceae > Rhizobium > Rhizobium acaciae. Next base: position 20,293 of record NZ_JAPCZO010000014.1, on the reverse strand, counting down.
CCGGAAGAAATCGCTGCTGTCGTCGTCTTTCTGGCGGGTCCCGCGGCTTCAGCGGTGACCGGTGCGAACATACCCGTCGACTGCGGCGCGACCGTCGCGATGTCATGGAATCCATATGGTGGGGTGGGTAGAAAGCCGCCGAATGATTGATAGGAGCTCGCTATCACTGACATTCAATCCATTCGATTGTGTGAAGATTTCGGTGCGGTAGTCGTAAACACGGAGTGAAGGGACCGCGGATTTCGGGAGAGTATCCGCGCATCACGGGAGGTAGGAATGTCGAGCAGTGCCCGGACAAGACGCAAGCCTTTGGCGGTGACGCAGGAAGCGATCGTCTTCCTTATTTTCGTCGTCGCCTTCGCTTGCTTCTCAATCTTTCTCAGGGGTTTTTTCACCTTCGACAATATCGGATCGTTGCTCCAGAACGTTGCGATCCTGGGAATTCTGGGCTTGGCGATGGGCCTCGTGGTGATCGGACGCGGCATCGATCTCGCCATCGTGGCGATCATGGCGATCACGATGGCCTGGTCGCTCAATCTCATGAATATGGGCTATTTGCCGGTTGTTGCGCTTGCGGCCGGTTTGGCGCTGGCTCTGATAATCGGTGCGATCCAAGGTTTCCTCATTGCTTACGTGGAAATTCCAGCGATCTTCGCGACGCTTGCGATGGGAACCGTCGTGTATGGTTTCGGACGCGTCGCGCTCGTCGATCAGGACATCATCTATCTGTCCGGCGACGCAGGGCCGCTTCAAAAGATCGGAGGTGGAACGATCCTCGATATCCCCGTGCCCGTGTGGTTGATGTGTGCGCTCGCGCTGCTGATCTTCGTCGTGCTCAAGTACACGAAGCTGGGTGTTTTCATCAGGAGCATGGGCGACAATCCTCTCAGGGCACGTATCGCCGGAATGCCAGTGAGGCCGCTAATCATCCTGCAATATGTGATTTCCGCGGCGATCGGTTTTCTCGCCGGACTAATCATGGCGATGGTCGTCGGGAGCATGAACACCCGCATCGTCGTGTCGACAATGGTTTACGACGTCGTCCTCGTCGTCGTCCTGGGCGGTATCGGCTTGAGCGGCGGCAAAGGCGGCGTGCGCAACGTCATCGTCGGTACCTTGCTTATCGGAACGTTGCTGAACGGAATGACCATTTTGGACGTGCCCTACACCGTCCAGAACATCGTCAAGGGGTTGATCCTGCTCGTCGCCATCACGGCGGACAGCATCGTCAATCCACGTGACGAACAGACATCGCAACAAGGCGATATTTGAAGGCTGACTTCAACCTAGGAGGAGGAGAAGGAAATGAAGGCATTCGTAAAACTCATTGCGGGGGTGGCGGTCGCCGCGTTCAGCTGGAACATCTCACTCGCAGATGTCCTCGATGATGGACAGAACGTGCAGTATTATCAGGACATGAAGGGCAAGAAGGTTGTCTTCGTGCCCCAGGCCGCTGGCATCGACAACGTCGAGGGCTACATCACCGCCATGCGCAAGCAGGCCGAGGCACTCGGATATACGATCGATATCCGCGACCCGAACTGGAATACGGATCTCGGTGCTCAGGCGATCAGTGCGGCTATTAATGAAAAGCCGGACGTTCTCGTCGTCATGAATCAGGACGTTCAGTCCTACGCGCGTCTGCTGAAGCAGGCGATGGCCGCTGGCATCCCGGTTATCCAGGTTCAGGTGAAATCGGTGACCACGACCGATGGCTACGCCGGACCTGAATGGTACGACGTCGGCTACCGCAACATCAAGGCGGCGATGGAAACGTGCAGCCCCACGAAGGGTAAGAGCGGCAAGATCGCCATCATCCAGGGCACGCCCACCAACCCTGCCAACGCATATGGCATGGCGGCGTTGGAAACGCTGACGGCCGAGAATCCCGACATCAAGGTCGTTTCGACACAGGCAGGCGACTGGGACGCTACGAAAGCACATGGTGTCGCCTCTACAGTGATCAAGCAGAATCCCGACCTCTGCGCCTATATCGGCTTCTGGGATGGCCAGGACATCGGCGTGGCGGCCGCGATCAAGGAGGCCGGACTGACAGGCAAGGTGCTTTTGTTCAGTTCGGGTGGTGGCAATCAATCGTCATGCGACCAGGTCAAGAACGGCGGCTTCGACTACTATCTCAGCTACGACGCCGCGGGACAGGCTCGCGATCTGAACGATGCGATCAAGGTCGTGTTCCAGCAAAAGAACGCTCCGGGAGAAAAGCCTTTCGTCTTCTACTCCAACGTCAAGATCGTCACCAAGGAAACCCTTACGCCGACATCTTGCTGGTCGAAGAAAGACTTCTAAATCGTCGTGGCGGTGGCGGCGGAAGCGCCCGCCACCGCATCTCTAATTTTCAGAGCGGGTAAGTTGATGCAGAACGGTGATGTCCTGTCGCGTTTGCGATACCGATTGTTCCCCGACCATGTCGTGGGCGAAATCCTTTCCAAGAGCTGGATCGACACCGCTATCCCGGCGATATTCCTCGTGCTCGTCCTTTCGGTGTATTCCGTCATCCTGCCGGGCTTCATGTCGACGGGGAACCTCCTCGACATCTCCCGCCAGCTTGGTGAGATCAGTTTCATCGTTTTCGGCCTCATGATCGTCATGATGGCTGGCGGCATCGACCTGAGCGTTGGCTCGACGATGGCGCTGACGAACTTCGTGGCGCTCGCGCTCATGAACATGTTCCATTGGCCGCTCTACGCCGTGATTCCCACGGTCATGTTCGTGGGTTGCCTGGTGGGACTGATCAACGGTGTGCTGATCGGCTATCTGCGTCTGCGCGCGTTTCTGACGACTCTAGCCATGCTCATTATCATACGGGCAATCGTTGACACTCTCGGTCTTGCCTACGGGCGAAAGATCGGGCTGGCGTTCGCCGACTCCGCCGCATGGGACTTCATGGGCATCGGTTTCCTAGTGGGAATCCCGGTCAATTTCGCCGCGGCGCTCGTTTTTGCCCTCGTAGTGCACATCGTGATGACGCGCATGCGGTTCGGATGGCATGTTCTTTCAGTCGGCGGCTCCAGGCGTTCAGCTCACAATGCCGGCATTTCAGTCCGGCGAACAGTCTGTATGACCTATGTCATCTCTGGTTTCATGACGAGCATCGCGGGCCTCTTCTATGCCTCCCGCCTCACGAGCGTCGGTTCTGACGTGGGGGTGGGCACTGAGATCACGGCGCTGACTGCTGCGGTGCTGGGTGGCATCAGCCTTGGCGGAGGCCGGGGTTCCGTTGCCAAAGCCTTGCTCGGCACTATTGTTGTCGTGCTTCTGACCAACGGCCTGCTCCGCCTTCAACTGCCGACAGGATCGAACTCCTTGATGCTGGGCGCTGTCATGCTGCTGGCGGTCGGCATTGACGTGAAGTGGGTCAAGAACCGCTATAAGCTCCTTTCCCGTGTTTACGTCTCGCCGACCTACGGCATCCTGCCGCCTATGGAATACAAGGTGCCAGGACCGGACTCGCCCTATCAGGTCAACGACACGCTCTACAAGTCGGAGCCTATTGGACTGGACGTCGTCGATGGCGCTGAGGATATCGCGTTCGACGAGGACGATAATCTCTATACCGGGTCACGCCACGGAGACATTCTCAGGTTCTTCGCACCCGACTACCAGCGCCACGAGATCTATGTTCACATCGGTGGCCAGCCTCTTGCAGTCCACATGAGCGGCGATGGCGAGCTGCACAGCTGCGTCGGCGGAATGGGCCTCTACAAGGTCACTAAGAACAGAGAAGTCGTGAAGTTGTCCGACGAGACCAACCGCAGCTGGTTCTCCATTATCGACGACAGCCGTATGCGCCTGGCCGACGACATGGACTTCGCGCCAGACGGTAAAATCTACTTCAGCGAGGCGACGATCCGTTACGACATGCATGATTGGACGGTCGACGCGCTCGAAATGCGCGGAAACGGGCGCCTGATCTGTTACGATCCCAAGGACGGCTCCTCGCGAACGGTGTTGCCCAAACGCGGATTCCCGAACGGCGTCTGCATGACCGGGGATGGGGAGTCGCTGCTATTCGCCGAGTCGTGGCTTTGCCGCATCAACCGCTACTGGTTCGCCGGGCCCAGGAAAGGCACGGTAGAGATCGTGACGGACACGCTTCCGGGCTATCCGGACAATATCAGGCGTTCGTCGGATGGTTGTTTCTGGATCGCGCTCGTCGGAATGCGGACGCCCGCTCTCGATCTTGCCTGCCGCATGCCGGGTTTTCGCAAGCGCATGGCACAGCGCATTCCGTTCGACGAATGGCTCCACCCGAACATCAACACGGGATGTGTGGTCAAGATCGATCTCGATGGAACCGTCAAGGGTGCCCTCTGGGACACGACGGGCGAAAAGCATCCGATGATCACTTCGATGCGCGAACACAAGGGGCATCTTTATCTCGGTGGCATCTACAACAACCGCCTGGGCCGAATACCGCTTCCGAACGCCAATTCGAACTTCGTCGACCGCGACTTCTACAAGGCGGGCCACCAATGATCTCCATTCGCAAATGGATCGATAGCTTCCGCGGCTCGGGCGAGGCGGCAGTTACAGTGCCTTCGATGGACGGTGCTTTGAAACCGAACAACCTGCTGAACGGCGCTCCAGTCATATGGGATGGAGGCGATAAGCCAGTTGGCAATTTGGCCTCCGATGGCCGCCGGGTCTTTTTCAGCCGGGGCGCAGAACTGGTCGTTCTCTATCCGAATTCCGAGCCCCGGCACATCCGCGATTGTGGTGGCCCGATATCGGCGATCGCCGCTCATGAATCGGGAACGGTGGCTGTCGGGGTGGCGGGCAAGGGAATTCTGCTTGGCACGGCAAACGGCGAATTCAAGGAGCTTGTCTCAAGTCAATTGCCGGTGAACTGCCCGGCGGCGATCTCTTTCGAGAGCGCCGACACCCTGGTCGTGGCGAACGGCTCTGCTACCAACGGCCCTGAAAAGTGGTGCCGCGATCTGATGGAGAAGAACCGCTCAGGCAGTGTGTGGCGTGTCGATCTCCGGAGCGGAGAGGCCAAGTGCATAGCGGGCGATCTCGGCTTTCCGGCGGGAGTGGTCGTCACCGCGACAGGCGATATTGTGATTGCGGAAAGCTGGCGGCACCAGCTTTTGCGGTTGACCCCTGGAGCGAACGCCACGGTGGTTCTCGACGATCTTCCCGGCTATCCTGGGGAGATCGTCCGAAGCTGCCAAGGTGGCTATTGGATTTCGATTTTCGCACCCCGGCGCCAGTTGATCGAGTTCGTGCTCCGGGAGGAAGGCTACCGGAAGGCGATGCTTGAATCCCTCGACGAACAGTATTGGGTCGCGCCTTCCCTCAGGACAGGCGTGAACTACTTCGAGCCGGTCCAAAGCGGAAGCGTCCGTCACCTCGGTATCGTCAAACCCTGGGCCCCGACCCGGTCTTATGGGCTGCTGGTGCGGCTCGACGAGAACTTCAATCCGAACGCCAGTTATCACAGCCGCGCAGACGCCAATCGGCACGGCATAACGAGCGCCGTCGAACAAGCTGGCAATGTGGTGGTCTCTTGCGCGGCAACGAACCAGTTGCTGGCTCTGGACCCAACAATCACGGAAGACTGAAGATGAAAAATCTTGTGGAACTGCACGGCGTCACGAAGGCCTACCGCGGCATCGCCGCCATCAGCGACATCGACTTTACCATCAGGGCGGGCGAGGTCCACGCGCTTCTCGGCGAGAACGGCGCGGGAAAGAGCACCATGACCAAGGTCATCGCCGGCGTGACGCCGTTGACAAGCGGCACCATGCTGCTCGATGGTCAGGCAGTCAGCTTCTCGACCCCAGCCGAGGCGCTCTCCAGGGGCATCGCCATGGTGTTTCAGGAGACCAGCCTCGTTCCATCGATGACAGTCGCCCAGAACCTCTATCTTGGCGACGAGAAGTTGTTCAACAGACTTCGAGGTCTTTACATCTCCGCGCAGCAGTTTCTGCAGTCTCTCAATTTCAACGTCGATCCGTGGGCCATGGTATCCACACTTGGGGCGGCGAAAAAGCAGATGGTCGAGATCGCGAGAGCCGTCCGTCAAAACGCTCGTATCATCATCTTCGACGAGCCGACGGCTACACTTACACCCGAGGAGAAGCATCATTTCTTCGCCCTTATCGAACGCCTCAAGGGGCGGGGTGTGTCGGTCGTCTTCATCAGCCATGCTCTTGAAGAGGCGCTCGAGATTTCCGACCGGATCACGATCCTGCGTGACGGACGCCTCGTCGTCACCGACGACACCAAGAATTTCGACCGGGACAAGATCATACGGGCAATGGTCGGCCGCGACCTCAGCAGCGCTTTGTATGATCACGAAGCCCGCAAAGTTCGCCCACCGGGTCGCAAGGTCCTCAGCGTGCAGAACCTGTCCTGGGGCAGCTTCGTTCGCAACAACTCTTTCTCGGTTTACCAAGGCCAGGTCACAGGCATGTTCGGTCTCATCGGCTCCGGACGAACGGAGACGGCCAAGATCGTCGCGGGTGTTCAAAAGCGCAACTTCTTTCACGGTGGTGAAATCAAACTGGGCGGAAAGACGGTCGGCTACCGCATTCCCCGCCCTGCGGTGAGAGACGGGATAGTCTATGTGACGGAAGACCGGAAAATCGAGGGTTTCTTCGAGACGATGGGCATCGCGGACAATATTTATGCCAGCCTTCTCGGAGCGGATTTGAACAAGAGCTCGATCGTGAAGATGAGCGAAGTGCGGTCCGTCGCCCAGAACTGGATCAGGCGGCTGAACATCAAGGCGATCGACGGCAATGCCAGGGTCATTGAGTTGTCCGGTGGCAATCAGCAGAAGGTCGTGATCGCGGAAGCGCTTGTGCAACAACCCAAACTCATCATCTTCGACGAGCCTACGCGCGGCGTGGATGTTGGGGCGATCGCCGAGATACACCAATTAATAAATGAACTTGCGGATAGCGGACTGGCTGTCCTGGTCATCTCATCTTACCTGCCAGAGGTGATGAACCTCTCTGATCGAATCTTGGTTTCGAGACTGGGGCGTATCGTCGAGGAGTTTGCACCCACGACGGCGACGGAGGAAAAGATCATGTATGCGGCAGTTCACTGACAGCCCACCGGCCGGATCGAGCGGTGCTTTGCAACGAACGCGAACTTCATATCACGTCCATGGCAAAGTAGGCTCCGGCCATTTTTTGGATGTCACGCTCCGCCTTGAGCTTTGTGACCTCGCGTCGCAGATGCCCGATCTCAAGCTGCTCCGGCTTTATCCGCCCATTGCCGGTAAACGATCGAACCGGATCGGCCCCGAATTCTCGCACCCACTTGCGAAGCACGTTCTCATGGTCATCAAGATCACGAGCGGCATGCGCCACGCTGACACCGTGATCCTGGATCAGCTTCACTGCTTCAAGCTTGTATTCCCGACTGAATTGTCGTCGTTGCATTCATACTCCCCGGCTTCATGCGGAACACCCTAACTCAGTGCCCATGAAACCGGCAGCAGGCCATACTGCACATCCTTGCATTAGATCACTATGCCGCTTAAATCATCGATACACGGAATAGGATTGGCTTCCATATGTCGAAATCGGTATTGGCGTCCACAGCCATCAAAAGCACTGCTCCCGCCCTCTCCCGAGGCCTAAAGCTTCTAGAATTTATCGCGCGCAGCGACGAGCGCCAGACATTGACGACAATTGCGAAAGAGCTCGATATCGCCATGAGCTCGGCTCATTCTCTCTGCAAAACGCTGCAGACAGATGGCTATATCGAACGCTTTTCAGATGGAACCTTCGATCTCACTCTGAAGGTGCTCGATCTCGCGAGCTCCAAAATCAATAAGTATGATATCGTGCAGCACTTCTATGACGCCTGCGACGATATTCCCATTATCCGAGAAAATGCGGCTGTCATCTCTGTGTTGGACGGCAGCGACGTCTTCTACATTGGATCACGGACGTCGCCACAGCCGCTGGGCGTGACTTTCAAAGTGGGAATGCGGCTGCCGGCTTGTTGTACGGCAAGCGGGCGAGCGCTGCTCGCGGCGATGACCGATGAAGAGGTGAAGGCGCTCTATCCCGACGACAAGCTGCCCCAGGTGACCAAGGCCAGTACCGAGACTCGTACCGAGCTGCTAGCGATTCTGGCAGAAGCGCGCCGCAACGGTTATGCGGTGGAAAAAGGCGGAACGCGGCCACATATGTATTCCTACGGCGCGCGCGTCGCCAGCTCAGTCGGGCGCTCGACTGCAGGTGTCGCGGTGATGCTCTACGAGGGCGACGCGACAGCCGAGGTCGAATCCAAGGTCGTCATCGCCGTCCAGGAGCTCGCTAGCCGCCTATCCCGATTCGGACAGATTCTCGCCTGATACCCATCGACTCGCTAGCCGCGGAATTGTCCGTCCATGCTTGACGGCTCCGCGGTTTTTCTGTATCGAAAGAGTAATTCAGCATATGGAATATGTTTCCATATGCTGAATGACAAAGCGACAAGGATGAAGAGGAGGCGAACATGACAAAGTTTCGAGCCGCAGTCGTTCAGGCAGCACCGGTTTCAGGCGACACAAGCGCGACGGTCGACAAGGCGATCGGGTTGGTCCGGGAGGCCGCAGCTCTCGGGGCAAATGTTGCCGTGTTCCCGGAGGCCTTTATTGGCGGTTATCCGAAGGGCGCCAATTTCAACATCTACATTGGCGCACGAACACCTGAAGGCCGACAAGAATTCGCCGACTATCACGCGGGTGCAATCGTTGTGCCTGGGCCAGAAACGGCCGAACTCGCCGATGCGGTGCGCGAGGCAGGGCTCTTCCTGACAATCGGGGTGATCGAGCGCGACGGCGGCACGCTCTACTGCACCGCGCTCCATTTCACGCCCGAGGGCCTTGCGGGAAAGCACCGCAAGCTCATGCCAACCGGAGCAGAGCGGCTTTGCTGGGGTTTCGGCGACGGCTCAACGCTCGACACGGTCGCAACCCCTTGGGGGCCGATGGGCGCAGTCATCTGCTGGGAAAACTACATGCCACTGATGCGCACGGCCATGTATGGCAAGGGAATCGCACTCTACTGCGCGCCCACTGCTGATGATCGCGACAGTTGGGCGGCGACCATGCGCCATATCGCGCTCGAAGGCCGCTGCTTCGTGCTCTCTGCTTGTCAATATCTAACGCGCAAGGATTTCCCACAGAACATGGGCAACCGCATCACCGACGATCCGGAGGTCGTGCTAATGCGCGGTGGCGCCATCATCGTTGATCCGCTCGGCCGTGTGTTGGCCGGGCCGGATTATTCCGGGGAGACGATCCTCACGGCTGATCTCGACACCGATGACATCGTGCGCGCCCAGTTCGATTTCGACGTTGTCGGCCACTATGCCCGACCTGATGTGTTCCGACTGATGGTGGACGAAGAACCGAAAACTGCGGTCGTGACACGAGCCTAGCGATCGAAAGACGAATCCTACCCAGAGGTTCTGGGGAACAAGGGTGCTGCGGAGAGGATAAGACCTTCTCCGCCAGCGCCCTCATGTCGCTTTATAACTATCTGAACATATTCATCTATTTGTCATTTTTCGGATTGACATTATTTTCGTTTTGGCGTTTCAATATGCGGAATATAATTCACTATGCAGAATTATATTCCGCGATTTCTGAGCGGGCTTGGCCCTGACGAAGTCGCGGGAGATCTGGGTTCTTGCGCCGGCGAACGCTCGTGCCGCAAGACCGGCTGGAGGATGACGGGAATGGTGTTTCATATCGAATATGAGCGGACGATCCAGGCTCGCCGGCCCGACGGTCACCAGCCGGCGGCGCCACGCCACGCCCTTCGATGGACAAAGCCGATCGCCGCAATCGTCTCTGATTATTTTGCGATCCAGGGCCGCGATCTCGACTGGGAAGCGCAGGAGGCCTTTTTTCGCGATGCCGGTCACAGCTTTGCCGACCCGGACGGCCCCGAATCCTTCGAAATTATGCGGACCACGGATGAAGCAGGATATGTCAACGCGGTGATCGTTGGCTACTGGACAGATCCGGTTGCCCATGGGCGGTTCTCCCTCTCTTCTCCGCTGGTCGCCTGGCTTGCCGATGGCGCCCGGCTGGCCGGTCCGGTCGGAGCCTGGAGAGAAACGATCTCTGTTCCCTATGACCGGCATGAAACCATCTATTCGGAGAATTGGTATCGCATCGGCATCGGTCGGACAGACGACAGTGTCATCGTCCCGATCACCACCAACGGCTTCTTCGGCGCGGCCCGCGATCGGATTCCACTGTCGGCAATCGACCCGCTGGACTCTCCGCATGACTCGATCGTGCCCAAGGCTCGAGAGGTCCGCGGCGAGGGCCAACGGCTCTATGTGCAGGCGCCGATCAACATGGTAACGCTGCGCTCCGGGCAATATTGGGCGCACGCTGAGACCGAGCAGCTGACGGACTACTTGGAAAACATGCGCCCGCGGCTGATGACCGGCATGAACTATCTCCTCGAGAACAAGGAGAAGACGGGTACGCTTGCGCTGCGTGTGCTGACCAATCTGGACGAGGACGGGGCCGAGCGCCGTGAAACTTCGGTCGTCGCGCATTTCCTATCGCTTGCCCACCTCGAAGAATGGGCCGCATCGCACAAAACGCACCTCGACATCTATAGTCATGCCATCGCGATGAACCGGAAGCACAAGGAGGAAAGACAGTTCGTCTCATGGCACGAATTGTTTGTCAGCCAGACTGCGACTTTCGAGTACGTCAACTGCCACCCAGGAACGGGCTTGCTGCCCTATTTCGACGCGATCGCCGCCTGTTGACGCCGGAAGTGTATGGTCGCCGGCTTCCTCCAAGAGGACGGCTGCCGCCCTTGACAGGCCTGTTGAACAAACTTTAACTTCGTCATCATGAATTGCATTCAGCATATAGAATAATTGGGGAACCAAGATGACTGTTTGCCGCCCAACCCTCGGACAGCTCAAATCCGTCGCGGAGAGCCTGTCGTTCAATCTGTCAGATGAAGATCTCCGCTTCTTCATGGAAGAGATGCAGCCCGCGCTCGATCTCTATGACCTCGTCGAGGCACTGCCGGACCACTTGCCCGCGGTCAAATATCCCCGAGCACCGGGGATCCGGCCAACGGCGGGCGAGGACCCGCTAAACGCCTGGTATGTGAAGACCGAAATCAAGGGCGCCAGCGGCGGCAAGCTTGCCGGCAAGACCGTTGCCATCAAGGACAATGTCGCGGTCGCAGGTGTGCAGATGATGAATGGTGCCTCGACGCTCGAAGGCTATGTGCCCGACGTCGATGCAACCGTAGTGGTCCGTCTGCTCGATGCCGGTGCGACCATCGCCGGCAAGGCTCAATGTGAATATTTCTGTCTCTCCGGCGGCTCGCATACCGGTGCGCAAGGACCGGTGCGCAATCCGCACAACGCCGAACACTCGACCGCCGGCTCTTCCTCTGGCTGCGCCGCACTCGTTGCCAAAGGCGAGGTGGACATGGCGATCGGCGGTGATCAGGGCGGCTCGATCCGTACCCCTGCTTCCTATTGCGGTATTGTCGGCCTCAAGCCCACCTGGGGCCTCGTGCCCTATACCGGCGCGATGCCGATCGAACTTACCCTCGATCATCTGGGGCCGATGACCCGCACCGTGGCCGACAACGCCTTGATGCTGGAAGTGATCGCCGGACCCGACGGGCTCGACCCGCGCCAGTCCGTGCTGGTCAAGCCGCAGCGATATACGGATGCACTGGGAAAGGGCGTGGCCGGGTTGAGGATCGGTATCCTGAAGGAAGGTTTCGGGCATCCGGAATCGGAAGCGGACGTGGACGATGCAGTGCGTACGGCCGCATTGCGGTTCCGCGAACTCGGCGCGGAGGTCGAGGACGTTTCCGTTCCGATGCACCGGCAGGGGCCAGCGATCTGGTTGATCGTCGCCTTCGAGGGCGCAACTGAGCAGCTGATGAAGGGCAACGGCCACGGTTTCAATTGGAAAGGCCTCTATATCACCAGCATGGTGGCCGCGCATTCGGCCTGGCGCCAACGTGCCGATGAACTGCCGGACTCGGTCAAGCAGACCATGCTGATCGGGGAAAGCATGATCCAGGCCGGCCACGGCCGCTACTATGCCAAGGCACAGAACCTCGCTCGCAAGCTGAGAGCCGAATATGACGCGGCTCTTGCTCGCTATGACATTCTTCTAATGCCGACGACGCCGATGAAAGCGCCGCCATTGCCTGGCCAGGAAACCTCGCGTTCGCTGGCACTGCGCCGTGCGACCGAGAACATGGCCAACACGTTTCCGTTCGACCTGACGAGCCATCCCGCCATCAGCATTCCCTGTGGTTTCAGCGACGGCTTGCCGTTGGGGATGATGCTGGTCGGCCGGCATTTCGACGAGATGACACTCTATCGCGCTGCCCACGCCTTTGAACAATCTGCGGGGTAAACCGATCGACCCGCCTGGATCCGGACGATTTTAAGCCCGATCGGCTCAAAATCTCAATCCTGATCTGCATCAAAAAGTTAGAGCGGGATGCCGAAAAACGCCTCCCATTTTTCGGCATCCCGCTCTGGCAGACCAAAAACCTATAACCACAAAAAAGGGGAATATCATGAGTATTTCAAGACGAGACTTCCTGAAAACGGCGGCAACCTCCTCGGCCGTGCTGGCCGTCGGACCGGCACTTCTGAACTCCAAGGCATTCGCCGCGGACGACATTCTGGTCGGCGGCATTCACGACCTGTCGGGCGGCCTTGATCTCTACGGCAAGCCGATGGCAGACGCGCTTATCCTTGCTGCGGAGGAGATCAACGAAGGCGGTGGCCTGCTCGGCCGCCAGATCAAGCTGATCACCCAGGACCCGCAGTCCAACATGCAGCAATATACCCAGATCGCCCAGAAGATGGCGCTGGGCGACAAGGTCGCCGTGGTCCAGGGCGGCATGACGTCGTCCTCGCGTGAGGTCATCCGTCCGGTTCTCCACAAGGCCGGGACACTCTATTTCTACAACACCCAGTATGAGGGTGGTGTCTGCGACCGCAACACCTTCTGCACCGGCGCGACACCGGCCCAGAACCTCGCCTCGGCCGTTCCGGAGGCAATTACGCGCTTCGGCAAGACCATCTATGTGGTCGCCGCAGACTACAACTATGGCCAGATCATTTCCGAATGGGTGAAGAAATACGCGAAGGAGCACGGCGGCGAGGTGGTCGCGGTCGAGTTCTTCCCGCTCGACGTGTCGGAGTTCGGCCCGACCATCCAGAAGATCCAGGCGGCGGCGCCGAACATGGTTTTTTCGGCGCTGGTCGGAGGCGCACACGTCTCGTTCTACCGGCAATGGGCCGGAGCCGGGCTCAACAAGAAGATCCCGCTCGTCTCCAGTACGTTCAGTCACGGCCAGGAACAGAAAGTTCTCACTGCCGAGGAAGGAAATGGAATTGTGACCTTCGCCAGTTATTTCGAGACGATCGACACACCCGCCAACAAGGCCTTCCTCGCGCGTTGGCACAAGCGGTTCGGCGACGACTATCCTGTCGTCACCGAGTTTGCCTCCAATACCTATCAGGGTATGCATCTCTGGGCCAAGGCAGTTACCCAGGCAGGTACGACGGATCGCATGAAGGTCATCGAAGCACTGGAGACTGGCCTCTCGTTCGACGGCCCGAGCGGCAAGGTGACGATCGATCCGCAGACGCATCACGTGAAGGTCGATGCCCGCATGGCCGAAACTGAGAACCAGACCTTCAAGATTCTGAAGCAGTGGGACCAACAGGCCTCCACTGACACGCAGGCAGTCTGCAATCTCATCGACAATCCGGACACCAATGAGCAGTTCGTGATCAAGCCGTAAGTCGGCTCCTCCCAGGACTGTCCGGCCGCTGACGGTGGCCGGACAGTCTGGAGTCATGAAAGATCAATCGTTGCCGCGTCGCCTCTCTGCTTTTGAACAGCGCAAGAGAAGCACTGGCCTTTTCGTTAGGGACGCAAGCCGTGACCTTCGTACTCACAGCCGGGCTGGAAGTCCTGGCAGGCATTTCGAGCCTCGTGCTCATCGCCCTTGGCCTCGCCATCGTCTTCGGTATGATGCGCGTCATCAATCTCGCCCATGGCGAGTTCCTGATGCTTGGCGCCTACACCGCCATCACGGCCGTCAATCACGGGGTGAATTTCTATATCGCCATTCTGTTCATCGCACCGCTGACGGTCGGTCTGATAGGATTGATCGTGGAGCGATTGGTCATCCGGCATCTCTACGGTCGCATTGTCGACACGATGCTTGCGACCTGGGGCCTGTCGCTTCTGTTTGTCGGCCTGACAACCACCGTTTTCGGCAATACGACGACCGGGATTTCCTCCCCGATCGGCGCCGTCACCATCGGCAACGCTAATGTCAGCGGCTACAAATTCTTTATCATCGGGGTCGCCGTGGTGACCATCGTTCTCGTGATGCTTCTCCTTAGGAAGACCGAATTCGGGTTAATCGCCCGCGCAACCATGCAGAATCCCACTATGGCCGCGGCTGTGGGCGTCGATCCGAAGCGCACTTATGCCGTGACCTTCGCGCTCGGTGCGGCCCTTGCCGGCCTTGCCGGCGGCGTCATGGCGCCGATCACCGGCATCGTGCCGGGCATCGGCACGACCTTCGTCGCGAAAGCCTTTATCACCGTGATTGGCGGTGGCGCCTCGGTCATGGTCGGCACGCTGACAGCTTCCACCATTTTCGGGACGGTCAATCAGGTGGCCAGTTTCCTGACGACCCCCGTTCTCGGCGAGGTTGCGATGCTGCTCACCGCCGTCCTCCTTGTCCGCCTTATGCCGCAGGGCATCACCGGCCGCTTTTTCCGAGGGAGCATTTGATGACCTTAGAACTCAATAACTGGGCCGCTGCCCTCGTCGCGGGCGCTGGAGCATTGCTGGCCATCTTTCTCATTCCCGCGATCTTCAATGAATATGAAGTCCTCCAGATGATGATCTACGTCATCCTGGCGATACTCGCCCTTTCCCTGGCCTTCATCTGGGGGATCGGCGGCATCCTTTCTTTTGGCCACGCCGTGTTCTTCGGGCTTGGGGCCTATTCCTATGCCATCGCCGCAATCAATTTCGGTGAGACGACTTCGGCCTTCTTCGTGGCGATCATCGTCCCGAGCCTGTTTGCGGCGGTTCTTGGCTACTTCATGTTCTACGGGCGGATCAGCGACGTTTATCTCGGTGCGATCACACTCACCGTATCGCTGGTCTTCTTCAAGGTCGCCAATTCCACCTCCGGTCCCTCCTATAGGATCGGCAAAGCGCCACTGGGCGGTTTCAACGGCATTCCCTCTGTGCCCCGGCTGACAGTTCCTGGCTTTCCGGAGTGGGAACTGGGCACGATTGAACTTTTCTCACTTTCAGTCGTCCTGCTCGCGCTCACCTATGTCGGACTGCGTTTTCTGATTTCGAGCGATTTTGGCCGCATTGTGCTCTCGGTCAAGGAAAACGAAAGGCGTTCGGAATTGCTCGGTTACGACGTGCGTCGCTACAAGCTGCTGACGTTCATTATCGGCGCGGCGATTGCTGGCATTGCCGGCTGTCTCTATGCCAACTGGGGCAACTATACCGATCCAAGCGTCTTCGCCCTGTCCCAATCGGTTCAGGTCATCATCTGGGTCGTGGTTGGAGGCGTGGGCACGTTGATTGGGCCTATCGTCGGCTGCTTCCTTCTTCAATGGCTGACCACATGGCTCACCACGATTGATACCATCAACAAGGACGTTATCCTGGGCGGCATTCTCACCATCGTGGTTCTGCTCCTTCCGCAGGGGCTTGTTCCGACGATCCGCAATCTCGCCCGGACCGTTGCCAATAGGGCGGCCCGACATGAGGAAAAAGCGGTATGATGAGCGCAGCCAAACTCGTTGAAACCAAGGATCTCGGCATCCATTTCGGAGGCCTGCAGGCGGTGCAAGGCGTCAATTTCTCGCTCAATCAGGGAGAGCTTCGATGCCTGATCGGCCCGAACGGCGCGGGAAAGACCACCTTCTTCCGCCTTCTGACGGGAGTACATAAGCCTTCTGTCGGAAGCGTCACAATCAACGGCACGCCGATCAAGGGCCTTCAGACGTATCAGATCGCCAATCTCGGCGTCGGCATCAAGACGCAGATCCCGAGCCTCTTCGATAATCTGACCGTTCGGGAAAACCTCTGGCTTTCGGCCCGCAAGCGAAACACACGCGCCGAAGCGGACCGGATCGCTGATGATGTGCTGGAAACGATCAGGCTGGCGCACGCAGCCAAAACCGAGGTCGCTAAGCTGGCCCATGGCCAGCGGCAGTGGGTGGAACTCGGCGTCGTCATTGCCGGCCATCCGAAGCTCATCCTCCTCGACGAGCCGGCGGCCGGGATGACGGGCCACGAACGCGAGCGGACCGCCGAACTTATCCGCGACATCAACCGCACCTGCGCGATGATCGTCGTCGAGCACGACATGGAATTCATCAAGATGATCGCCAAGACCGTCACCGTATTCAACAGGGGCGAGGTGCTGATGGAGGATGCAGTCGACAAGGTGCTCTCCGACCAGCGCGTCAAGGATGTCTATCTCGGCAAGCAGACGGGAGGAGTGACGCTATGATTCTTAACGTTGCAGATCTCGCCTCGGGCTACGGCCGCATCCCGATCCTGAACGGCATCAGCTTCGACGTAGCCGAGGGGGAATGTGTCGGAATCTGGGGACACAACGGCATGGGCAAAACCACGCTTCTGACCACGCTCCTCGGCTATCAACCGGCAACGCGCGGGAGCATCACGTTTGCAGGCGATGATGTGACGCGGCTTGCGACCCATAGCCGCGCGCGCCGGGGCATGGGCCTCGTACCGCAGGGTCGGCAGATATTCCCGGCGCTGACAGTCGCGGAAAATCTGCGCATGGGCAGCGTCGTTTCCGGCGGGCACAGGCAAGGGGTGATCGAGGAGATACTTGAGCTTTTCCCCCGGCTGAAACCGCTTCTGTCGCGCACCGGGGGACTTCTTTCCGGTGGCGAACAGCAACTTCTGGCTCTCGCTCGCTGCCTCTGCGGGAAACCAAAAATTTTGATGCTGGACGAACCGACCGAAGGCATCCAGCCGTCGATCAACGAGGAGATCGTCGAAACGCTCATCGAGCTGCGCAAGCGGACGCGCCTTACGCTGATTGTCGTTGAGCAACGGCGAGAATTTATCGCCGCTCTCTCGGATCGCGTTCTTCTCATGCAGAAGGGTGAGATCTCGGCCGAGGTTCGGCCAGACGAACTGCTTAAGATGGACGAACTTCACTGACCGGCTTTCAGCCGGTCAGCCGCCATTGATGAATTTCGGGGATGCACAATGCAGCCATCGCTACGCATGAAACTGATCGGCATACAGGTTCTCCTGCTTCTGCTCGGGGTCGCCTCCGGCTTTGTCGGGCTTTCAGGAAGCGCAAGACAACTCTCTGCGAGCGACACGATCGTCAATGACCGAATACCGAGCATGACCGCGTCGAACCAGCTCCAGGCTGCGCTGCTCGAGCTGCGCTTTGCCTACGTTAGGCAACTCGTCGCGATGGATGCGGAAAGTCGTGCTGCCGCGTTTGATGGCGTGGCAAAGGCGGACGAGGCTTTCCGATCGGCGCTCGCCGCCTGTGAGGCCGCAATCGATTCAGACGAGAAGCGCGCGGGCCTTACAGCAATCGCCCACGACTACGACAGCTATGCCAAACTTGGTGCTGAGTTCATCGCCATGGTCAATCAGGGCATGCAATCGGGGCCCTCCAAACTCTTCGCGGAAAAGATGGAACCGCTCAGCGAGGAGATTCGCGGGGTCGTAACCCGCATCGTTGCGCTTGATGCCGCCGGGGCGAATCAGTCTGCCCTGGAGGCCGCCGGAGCAGCAGACGATTCAAATATGGCGCTCTACACGACGATTGCCGTGACGGTAATGATTGCACTGCTCGCGACCGTGGCGGCAATCTTCGACATTTCCAATCCACTGCTGATCGTTACCGCCGCGATGCGGCGTCTGGCGGAGGGTGATACTGAAGCCGAAGTTCCCTTCACCGCGCGGCGTGACGAAATAGGGCTTATGGCACAGTCGGTCGAGATATTCCGCAAGGCAGCGATCCATTCAAGAGTGCTGGAGCGGGAAGCGGTGGAACATCGCGCGCGATCCGAGGCGGACCGGATTGCCGCGCAGGAGGCAGCCGAGGCAGCCGCATCAGAGCGGCTTTCCGAGGCGACCTCCGGGCTTGCTGCGGCGCTGAACCGTTTGGCGCTTGGCGATCTTGCATTTTCGCTCGACGAGCCCTTCTCGCCTGAATTCGAGGCACTCAGAAGGGATTTCAACACCTCCATTCGGCAACTCGAGGAAGCGCTGCGCATCATCGCAGGCAGCGCGGTCGCTGTCGACGGATGTGGACGAGAGATGTCGTCGGCCTCCATTGACCTTTCCAGACGGACCGAGAAGCAGGCAGCCAGCCTGGAGGAGTCGGCCGCCGCTCTCACCCAAATTGTCTCGGCGGTCAAGGGTTCTGTCAGGAGGGTCGAGGACGCAAGATCATTGACGCATCAGGCGAAGGGCAATGCCGCCGCCACGGCTCTTGTGGCCGAGGACATGGAGGCCGCGATGCGGCGCATCGAAAATTGTTCTCGCGAGATTTCCACAATATTGGGCGTGATCAATGAGATCGCCTTTCAGACAAATCTCCTGGCGCTGAACGCAGGCGTCGAGGCGGCACGAGCGGGTGACTCCGGCAAGGGTTTTGCCGTGGTTGCCCATGAGGTACGCGAGCTCGCACAGCGTTCGGCTCGTGCAGCCGAAGAAATAAAGTTCCTGATCGACAAATCGACATCCGAAATTACCGCTGGCGTCACACTCGCTGATGACGTCAGAACAGCCTTGTCGTCAATCTCTGTTTCGGCTGCAAACATAGATCTTCATATGGATGCCGTAGCGCAATCGTCAGGCGACCAACTCGCCGGATTGAGCGAGGTGAGCACCGCGATGAACGAAGTGGAAAGGTCGACACAACAGAACGCGGCGATCGCCGAGGAAGCGGCTGCTGTCTCTTCGAACCTCGTGTTGATCACTGGCGAGTTGAATAACGCGCTAAGCCGGTTCCAACTCGCAAACCGAACCGAGGTCAACCCTCGCAACGGCACCTCTGGCCGGAATGCTGCGTCGCTCGCGCGACATGGCTGATATGTCAGAGACAGATAGGCAGGCGGCCGGAGCCGCCCTCAATTTTGCGAGGTACTACTTATGAAGCGATTGCGAGATCCAATCATAATCATGACTGTGCTTGGAGCGGGCGCAATCGTCTTGGCGCTGCTGAATGTGCAACATTACGGAATGGCCCCTCCGATGTGATTGGGCAGGATCTCTATTGGTAGCCCGAAAATGGTGTGCTGCTTTCCTCAGCTTCGTGTACCGTGGGCGCGGTGGCCTCCTCTCGGCTCCTGATCGACGAACCTGGGTTGGGCGTCGTGACCATGTTTTGATGCTGACAGCCGTGCAGACAGGGATGCGCCTCTCCGAACTCGTGGGCCTTGATCGAAGTGCCGTCACCATCGGCACAGGGGCGCACATCCGGTGTTTCGGGAAGGGACGCAAGGAACGCACTACGCCGATAACCAGAATGCTCACTGTTGCGCTTAGGGCCTGGTTGAACGAGCCACCGGTTGGAAACGGCAATGCTCTTTTCCCGACCGTTCACGGTGGGCGGATGAGCCCTGATGCCGTTCAGTATCTTCTGGCAAAATACGTGTCGACGGCGTCGAAGGGCTGCTCGTCATTAGATCAAAGCGGATATCACCCCATGTCCTTCGACACAGTGCCGCGATGGAGTTGCTGGATGCCGGTGTCGACAGCACGGTGATCTCATTGTGGCTCGGCCATGAGTCCACGCGGTCCACACAGCCATACTTGCATGCCCACCTGGCAATCAAGGAGGCCGCTCTACAGCCCGCTTCTCCGTTTAATAAAGCCCACAGAGCATATCAGGTTTTTTCTGTCCCGTGGTCGGGCCTTATGGGTTCATGTATGGAAGGCCGACATCGTGCTATCGCAAGAGCTGACACGGCTCCGACCCGTACCCCTTGCTGCCGCCCGAGAAACTCCATTCAAGCGGAGACCCTGTGTTTCCTGTTACATCGGAGAGGCGGTTTCATTTCAACGCGCATCGCGACAAGCTGAGCCCACGATGATCTGAGCGGGGCCATGTGCGTCGTCCTATCTCCGGGGTATCGCCCAGGGTATGGACCGTCAGCGCAATTGCCGTTATTTGCAGGACATGTTGCGATGTTGAAAACGTCGCCGAAACATCACCGCAGATACCCAAGGCTTTAA